>JBCCJE010000212.1:0-7687 GCA_039027925.1 Bacteroidota bacterium | reverse complement strand
GTCGGTATAAGTTGCCGCTAAGCCGCTACTACAATTGTCATCAATTACACTCGCCGATCCGATGTCCGCCGTCGTCGTATCCAACGTACACGTAGCCGTTAGATTTACCATAACGTCCGCAGGTACGGTAAATCTCGGTGCTTCCGTATCAATTACCGTTACCGTTTGTATTTGCGTAGTGACATTTCCGCAGTCATCCTCTAATCGCCACGTTCTGGTAAATGTACCCGTATTGTTACATCCCGTTAAGCCGCTCACATCGTCGGTATAGGTCGCCGCTAAGCAGCTACTACAATTGTCAGCAAACACACTCGCCGATCCAATGTCCGCCGTCGTCGTGTCCAACGTACACGTAGCCGTTAGATTTACCGTAACGTCCGCAGGTACGGTAAAACTCGGCGCTTCCGTATCAATTACCGTTACCGTTTGTATTTGCGTGGTGACATTTCCGCAATCATCTTCTAATCGCCACGTTCTGGTGAATGTGCCCGTATTGTTACACCCCGTTAAGCCGCTCACATCGTCGGTGTAGGTGGCTTCTAGTGAATTGTTACACAACACTCTGACTTCTGCCAAACTTAAAATTCCTGATCCTGCTAATTGAACTCGAACGTACCGTCCTGTTCTATTTACGGGTATAGTTTCAGAAACCCCAACTGTACTTGTTTCTCGATGAATAAATACGCTCGGTTGGTTTAGGGTAGTTGTTAAATCTTGAGAGGTGAAAGGTACGTCTGAGATAAATATATAAAAATCGCTCAAACGACCACTACAACAATCCGTACGATTCCATAGCTCCAACATCCCCACGTATTCAACTGCCCCCATATCCAATTCCCACCAAGCATTAGCTTCATTATTAGTATGCGTTACACTGTTACCCCCACTATAATTACCATTTGTATTTCCATCAATTGCCCGAGATGCTACTCCAGAAAATCCAGTTGACGATTGGGTCGCTGTACCACCTAATGCTAGATTTACTCCAGATATGGTCATCAGACAGTTGGTACAATTATCCGCCTCGTCGAGTACGTCACCTAAGTCTGCAATGGTTGTATCTAAAGCACAAGTTGAATTATAATTAACTGTGACATCAGCGGGCACGGTGAAGGTTGGATCAGTTGTATCAATGATGTCTATGTAAACAGTATCGCTCACGGTACAACCATTTTCAAGCACATCCAATATGACTTCCTTATTGCCACAAGTGGAATAAATCACATTATGATTTCCAACACCAGTTGCAGTTGAGGGAACTGCTCCATCTCCAAATCTCCACGAATAGGTGGCACTAACAATGGTTGAATCCGATACAAAAGATATATTTTCGTTAGGACACGCTGTGGTATTTGAAAAAATAATACCCGCAACGGGTGCACAATCAGGGTCATCACAATCTACGAGATTATCATCATCGTTATCCACACCATCACCACAATCTTCCTCGGGGCAAACTTTTAAAGTCATCGCATTAGAAATCTCGTAACAATTCGCAGTCACCGTATTCAAATCATTTCCTATGGCTAGATTTGTAATACTACCATCGTCTTCGTAATCCAAAGCTACTACCATAAATTTACCGGGAACAAGATCCGTAAATTCAGGAACGAGCGATGTATCTACAATTTCTCCAACACTATCCGTCAAAATATAAACGGTTATGTAACCCGCTAAATAGTTAACCCCAGCTGTATCAATGACGAGTGTATCAATGACCTTAAATGCACACGAATCAGGAAATCCACAGCCGTAACCATTTAAAGCACCCAATACCGTCATATCACAATAACACAAATCCACATTGTCTGCTACCCCATCACTATCACAATCGGTACACCCCGCGTAAGCTGCACATTCGGGATCATCACAGTCGGCATCTCCATCCCCATCATCGTCCAGTCCATTTCCACAAATTTCACAAGTTACTGTATAGAAGGCCGAGGTATCACTCGGAGCGCAGGTTCCACCCGTTCCAATGGCTTTGTAATCACCATTGCCGTAGTAGAGTGTATTCAAAATAGAATCGGTTTCTCCGTAAATTTCAACTTCGTCTAGTAACCAACGATAAGAAGTGTAGCCACCAGAGGCCTTTAAATTTAGGCCATTCAGACAATTACCGGGTGTGGGATTGAGCGCAATGATAGGATCGGTACATTGAGAAGAAGCGACTTGAACAAACGACAAAAAACCTACACAAAACAACCACAATGCTTTGTTAGGTCTTAGAAGATTTCGAGCGCGATTAGCTAGGAAACTTCTAATTGTGCACAGAATAGAAGTAAAACTTACACTCATTAATGTTCGTTTGCTCTACTGCTGGCTTGAGATCATATAGTTGTCATCCAACATCAGAGTATGGGTCTATAATTTTTTAAAGTTTAGTCTTATTGAAATCTCTTAGGTAAGTATTTGGTGCTTTTGTACTATCGTTTTTTAGGTTTTACACTAATCATTTAGACAAGAACTATACCAACGAAATGGTAATTTTTATATGTGTAAATATTTAATACGTAATACTGAAACTTAGCGAATAATTTTGAAATTGGATGTTATCAACTTTAGGATTTGTTCCTACGACGTAGTTTCAAATTTCTACTATGGGTTCAATGAAATTAGAGAAAACTGCGAGGGGAATTTTGAAATGCCCCTCTCAGACTAAAATAGCTCATCAATCAATGGAATGACTGATGAGCTATTTTAACTACGCTTTTCGGCTTTTATCAAAAAAAATTAATGCACTTTCGTAAATCTTTCTACGTGTTTTCTGCCGTCAGGTTGAACGATAATTAGGTGAAAAACACCCGAATTTAGAGAACTTATATTGAGTAAGTTAGCTCCTTTTTCTAAGACCGTTTGAAAAACTAAATTGCCCGAAAAATCATAAATATATCCTTCTCCCTCTATATCCACCACGTTGAGATTTTCTTCAACGGGGTTGGGAAAAATATGGGGTCGCTCCTGATTATTTTCATTTAGATTAATGGAAACGACATCGAAGGCTTCTGATTTCCCATCATAATCCAACTGTACAAGTTTGTAATAATTTATTCCCCAATTGGGATTTCTATCCAAAAAGTCATAGCTATTGATATTGGTGGAGGTTCCATTTCCTTCAATAAAATCTAACAAATCCCAGTTCACGCCATCTGTACTGTGGTGCAGTTTGAACCCTTGATTATTTATTTCGGAAGCAGTAGCCCATTTCAATTGAACATTATTTCCCGAAGGAGATACGTTGAAATAAATCATCTCTACGGGTAAGGGAAAAAGACCGCCCGCAGCACCACCGCCACCACCGCCCGAAAAGGAAGACACTTTGTATTCGGCAGCAAATTCACTACCTGGTGTTTTGGTGGAAAAAACCCATTTATCGGTAGAAGCGACCGAAGCATCATTTTCAATAATTAATACATCACTCGCCTGAATATTGGGAATTTCGGGAAATTGTCCCAGACTACCGTTAGTGACTTTGTAAAACCACATCTGCTGCATGCTCGTCAGTTGGGTTTGTCCCTGACTGTTGATTTCGGCATTGACCGCATCGTATTCATTTTGGGTAAAATAAAATCTAACACCAACTTCTCCCGTTGATGGCTGAGTCGTTGGACTTACATCCCAACTACGATTGAATGTAGTAGCACCACTCGCCAGATCAATAAAGCAGGCTGGACTAGATCCGCAGCCCTGAGTGAAGAAGGACGCGGTCGGACTTTCAATTTTGAGGGAGACCTCGTTATCATTGATGATTGCGCCACTACTACCAATCTCTAGTGACAAAAGCAAGTTTCCACTTCCATCGCAGAAATGTCTCCAGTCACCATCTGTGACACTACAAGTCGAATTGTACGTTCCCGCAACGGTAGGAATTGCATTGGTACCCGAACAATTGCATCCTTCCGAATACGACCATAGTTCGAATCCTTTTTGGTTATCCGACGCTTCCATTACCAACTTTCCATCAAAAACAATCAAATCATCGGGACTTCCATTTAGTGACCCTGGATAAAGATCATCCACCATCGAAGGAGCATTCGTACCATCGTAAGACCATAGTTCTATTCCGTTCGATCCATTATTTGCACTAAAGAATAATTTATTATTGTAAACTATCAAATCGTCGGGACTTGAACCCGCACTTCCCGATCTGATATTCGACACTAATGAGGGGGAGTTGTTGCCGTCGTACACATAAAGTTCTTCACCGTTGTTGCCGTCGTTCGCATTGAAATATAATTTCCCATCAAACTCCATAAAGTTTTGGGGAAAAGAATTAGCGCTACCCGAATTGATATTGGCTACTATTGAGGTAGAGTTGCCATCGTGTTCCCACAACTCAAAACCGTTGCTACCATCGTTAGCGTGAAAATATAATTTTCCAGCAAAAACATACAAATCTCCTGGAGTAGATGATTCACCACCAGAATTAATATCGTGTACTAGAGTTGGTGACCCTGATCCATTGTAAGACCAAAGCTCATATCCATCCGATTGACTATCAGCCGCAAAGTATAGTTTTCCATTATAAACTGTCAAATCCGTTACGCCTACTCCTAGTCCCGTCGGAAAACTAGCAGTATTCATATCACTTACAAGACTCGGTGAATTAGTACCATCATATTCCCAGAGTGCATATCCAGCAGGAAAAGTTAACGCCTCGAAGTATAGTTTACCATTGTATTCCGTAAAACCTTTACTAACTCCATTGCCACTACCGGGAAAAATATCCATGACCATGCTCGGTGAATTTACCCCATCATATTCCCACATTTCGCTACCATTACTACCGTTGTTAGCAACGAAATATAATTTATTATTAAAAACCATTAACTCGGATGGGCTAGAACTAGAACTCCCCGATCGAATATCTGCTACTATGCTAGTGCTTGGCGAGCCTGCTGGATCGTACTTCCAAAGTTCTTTTCCGTTAGTACCATCGTTGGCGGCAAAATAAAGTGCGCCATTAAATACAGCAAAATCTCCGGGAGAGGAATCAGGACTCCCTGATCGAATATCTTGAATGATTGAAAATTGTGAAATACAAAAAAAAGGTAAGCAAGTAAGTGCGTAGATAAATAGAAGTTTAGTTAGTTTTCTCATAAACGTAGGATTATTGATAACAATTAAAAAACATCTTAGCAATAATAGTTATGCAATAGTTATTCCGACTTTATGAAATCTTTACTTTTTTCGGATGGAAATAGTTGGCACTTTAGCCTTGCAACAATCGCAGTCTGGATCGTCACAATCAATCAATCCGTCACCGTCATCGTCCAAGCCATTATTACAGTTTTCGTCACATTTTCCACTCACGTTGAGGCTAATCGTATTGGTTAGAAAACACCCCGTAGTATTTTTCTCCACTCGAACATATACCGTAGCGTTTTGACTGACGTAGGGGCTGATTAAAGGATTAGCTCCGCTATTGGCATCGGCACTCGTTGCGTGGTAAGTGATGTTTACATCCGTTGAACTTCCTTGTACGACTGGATTAGCATCGTGTAAATAAAATGTTCCAAAACCAGTCCCGTTAGCATCATCGCAGGTGGTCAGAGAGGCTGGTAAAGCAATTGGCGCACAAGGTGACGCATCGAGAATTAATACCTCCACTTGATTCGACGTACGCCAGTCGGTACAAGGCAGTTGTCTTACTTGCCGTCTGTACTGAGTTGAAATAGTTACAGTAGGCGGATCGTAAGTATTAGAATTAGCACCAGAAATGACTGTCCAACTTCCCCACGAATTATTGCAATGATTGCCTTCTCTTCTTTGCCAACGGTATTCGATTGTTCCCCAACAACTACCAGTAGGTGAAGTAGTATTGGTAAATGCTACTGGATCGAAGGCCGAACAGTTTTCCTGATTTCCAGCGATGGTGCCAGCATCAGCGTAATTTTCTACGACTGTTTTGCGGATGACATTGGTCGTCAGCCAAGGGCAACCATTTCTTCTGGATTGTCGGCGGTATTCTGTCGTCGTCGTGATCGCACCGGGGTCGTAGTTTTGGCTATTGCTACTGCTGATGGTGCTCCAGCCACTCCACGAGGAAGTGCCACAGTTGTAAGTTCTGCGTTGCCAACGGTAGGTGATACTTGCGCCCGTGCCACCCGTGGAAGCTGTACCCGTAATTTGACTAGGATTGTAACCGCCACATCTTTCTTCTGCTCCGCTTATACTTCCTACCGAAGTGATATTTTCTAATGCGGCAAGCGTAATGTTACCAATCGGAACGGCACATTCACTATTTCCCCATCTTGACCAGACTACGTAACTACCCGATGATAAATTACTAAAGGTGTAGCTGCCTGTATTATCATTAACGCTGGCAGGATAGGTTGAACCTCCATCAATACTGAACATAATTCCTGTTCGGTTGGGATTGTCGGGAAATGTAATCGTGATTGTTCCGTCGCTCGCATCGCACGTTGGGTTGCTTTGGCTTAATGTCGCTTCGGGATTATCTAAGACGGTAAAAGTCTGCGTGTTGGTCGTACTACATCCATTGCGCACTACCGTCAAGGTGATTGTACTATTCATATTTCCCAATTGACTAGTGGGTAAAGTGTACGTCACGTTGTGTGGGCCAGTGCCACTTGCCGTACTTGGGCTGGCATTTGCCCCGAAGTTCCAAGTATAACTTGAACCGCCGCCCTGATTCGCTGCGCTGATGGATAAACTTGAGCCCGAACAAATGTCACTTACGCCGTTGATCGTCGCCGTCGGACTCGTGTAAATTGTGATCGTGATGACGTTCGATGGTACCCAACTACAGTTTCCTCTACGGGCTAACCTGCGATATTGTCGGGTGGAACTAAGCGTCGGGGGATCGTAATTTTGTCCCGTTACGCCACTTACGTTTTGCCAACTGCCGCTCGTTCCGTTTCGGTATTGCCATTGGTACGTCACCGTGGAAAAACATCCGCCACTTGCTGCCGCTCCCGTTAAGGCTACGGGATCGCCGCTATCGCAGTATTCTTGGTTGCTGCCGATGGTGTTGGTTGTTAGGTTTTCTACGACTGTTTTGCGGATGACATTGGTCGTCAGCCAAGGGCAGCCATTTCTTCTGGATTGTCGGCGGTATTCCGTTGTGGTGGTGATTGCACCGGGGTCGTAGTTTTGGCTATTGCTACTGCTGATGGTGCTCCAGCCACTCCACGAGGAAGTACCGCAATTATAAGTTCTGCGTTGCCAACGGTAGGTGATACTCGCTCCCGTACCGCCCGTGGAGGCTGTACCCGTAATTTGACTAGGATTGTAACCACCGCATCTTTCTTCCGCTCCGCTCAACGTGCCTACCGAAGTGATATTTTCTAATGCGGCAAGCGTAATATTTCCGATTGGAACGGCACAATTGCCATCGCCCCATCTTGACCATACTGCGTAACTGCCCGATGATAAACCACTAAAAGTGTAGCTGCCCGTGTTATCATTGACGCTGGCAGGATAAGTTGACCCACCATCAATGCTGAACATAATTCCCATTCGGTTGGGATTATCAGGAAATGTAATCGTAATTGTTCCGTCACTCGCATCGCACGTTGGATTGCTTTGGCTCAACGTCGCTTCGGGATTATCTAAGACGGTAAAAGTCTGCGTGTTGGTCGTACTGCATCCATTGCGCACTACCGTCAAGGTGATTGTACTATTCACATTTCCCAACTGACTAGTGGGTAAAGTGTACGTCACG
>JBCCJE010000211.1:0-7693 GCA_039027925.1 Bacteroidota bacterium | reverse complement strand
TTTACATTTTCTACTTGTTCTTTTTCCTTTCTGCTGCGTTAAAAAGCCTCGCCGATGCCCCGCATCGCCTACGTTTTTCGCCTTGCATAAAGAAAAAATAACTGCGCATAAAATGTAAATTTATTAATGCACCATTCCTAATTAATTTTTTAAAAAATTTCCTCACTCTTCCCCCACTCGAAATGGACACGCAGGTAAATCGGCCGAGTTGTACAAATTCACATCATCGGGATTGTCCGCCCATGCGTAGCGTATGTATTTGGGATTCGCTACCTTATCGTTCCAGATGATGACAGTATCAGAAGTGTCTAGCTTCGCTTTGGCCCACACAAATTTTTTATCCTTTCCTGCTATGGCAAATCCGTTGACGTAGCCATATTTATTCCTTACTTGGAGTCCCTTTCCCGCATGATCGAAAGTTAGATGGACTTTTCCATCTTTTATTTGATGGCTGCGATAGGTGGGACTTTGGTACAAAATATTCGCTCCGTAGGCCAGCTTGCGAGCAGCGAGCGCAAGTCGAAATCCCACATCTTGCTTGTTGCGAGGATGGATATCCGTTTCGTCTCCAATGTCAATGATCACCGCCTGCGCCGTATTTTTCACCTTTAAGGTTTGGGTTTGCGCATCTCGCAGTTCTGCCCAATGGCTTTTGGTACCAGCGGGTTGGGGGGGCAGCCAGTTCGCCAATTGGACATAGAGAAACGGAAAATCACCCACCGCAAAATCTTTACGCCAGCTCCGAATCATGTTTTCAAAAAGTTGCTGATAGCTGTCTGTATCTTTTTGGTTGGAGGCATTAGATTCTCCTTGGTACCAGAGTGCTCCTTTTATGGCAAAGTATTTCAGAGGGTGAATCATTTTGTTATAAAGCAAAGTAGGAATCTGATTCGCATTGCTCAAATAATCCATTGACATTAGCGCATCCAATCGAAAACTCCAATCACCTGCTAGAGATATTTTTTGCCGATTGGTTTTTACAAAAAGCAAATCCGCTGATCCGTGAATACCACCACCACCGCCAGTATCCGCTACCCGAATAGCAATCGTATTTTTTCCAACTTGCAAAGCGGAAGCAGGTACTTCGTAAACCCTGGCTAGGTTCCATTGCTGCTCGGATGCTCCTACTTGCTGACCATTTACCCAAGTCATATCAGAGTCATCTATTTTTCCTAAACCTAAAATAATATCTTCTTTTGCTTCTTCGGCGGTCAGTACGAAAGTCGTCCGATACCAGGCGTACCCATCAAAACCTGCAAAGCCCTGCTCTTCCCACAATCCCGGCACGGGAAGCATTGCCCAACCTGATGGGTCGAGTTGCTTAGCTGCCCAAACGGCTTTCCCATCTTTCATTCCCCGCTCTTGGTCGGTGAGGTCAGGAAATACTTTTCGTAGCTTTTGCAGGGTGGCTTCGTATTTCCTTTTGGTATCATTAATGATATTCTGAACGGCCGTTTCGGGATTTCCCAAATCCAAAGTGCCGGCACTCATCCAAGGTTCAATTCGGCTACCTCCCCAAGAAGTATTCAACAAGCCGATGGGAACGTCCACGTGCGCTCGGAGGGCTTTCGCAAAGTAATAGCCAACGGCAGTAAACTCTCCTACCGTTTTTGGATGAGCAGTTTGCCAAGTGCCCCCTGCCAATTTTTCCTCCGGGCTTTGGGCGTACGAGTTGGGTACTTTGAAGTGGCGAATGTTGGTATCATTTGCATTTTCAATTTCTGCAAAAGCATTGTTAGCATCTCGTACCATCCATTCCATATTGGATTGACCTGAACAAATCCAAACATCACCCATCAGTATATCTTTCAAATTAATTTCCTCATTCCCTGATTTTATCTGCATGGTGTGAGGCCCTCCCTGTGGTGTAGCGGGAAGTTTAATCAGCCACCTTCCCGCTTGGTCGGTAGTAGTCGTGTATTTTTTTTGGTTAAAAAAAACAGCGACAGGAGCCTTCGGTGTAGCCCATCCCCAAATTCGGAGCGGTTGATCCCTTTGTAGTACGGCGTGATCCGAAAATAATTTACTGACTTCTAGTTGGGCAACGACGCTCGTACTGCTCCAAGAAAAAAATAGAAGAAAAAATAAGGTATGGTTACTCATTGATATTTTTTTATGATAGTTTTGGAAATAAGTTGATACACTCGGCAAAAGATATAACATTCGATTCATCTATCAAAAAAAATACAGGAAAAGCTAATGCCCGCATTGGGATGATGAGAACACGTCGAATCAGTACGCCGCAACGATCAGTAGAAAACTCCTGCCGAAAGCAGCAATTGGCAAACCGATAGCGTATTACTTACAATTCTTATCCTTTTTTTCTTCACCTCACAACAAGAAAATTATGAAAAATCTCCTTTACCTTATTTTTATTTTTCTCTGCTTCCAATCCTGCTTCGAAGGTGAGATCCAAGCCGTGGAATCAGCGGAAGGACTGCGACCAGTTTACCTTCCAATAGAAAATTGGCAAGACATCAAAGTCACCGAAGCCCGCCCCATCAGCAGACTAGGCAAGATTTATTACAAAGATGAAATCATCTTCGTCAATGAGTACAACCAAGGTATTCACATCATTGACAACAGCGATCCTACCGATCCTATTCCTTTAAGTTTTATAGCCATATTTGGCAACAAAGACATAGCCATCAGAGGCGACATCCTGTACGCCGATAATATTTCTGATCTGGTTACGCTCGATATTTCTGATCTTAACAACATCACGCAGGTAGGTAGAGTACCCAATATCTACCCCGACCTAAGTACTGACGAACGGGATCAGAATCCTGAATTTCCAGAAGACTATCGAGGATATTTTGAATGTGTAGATGCCAGTAAAGGGCTAGTCATAGGTTGGGAAAATGCAACCCTCCAACGCCCCAAGTGTTGGCGTTGATTTTTCGAATCCAACTTTTCTTTTCTCATCTCCATTAATATTTATACCAATGGTCATCTACTAGGTGCCATTCAAAAAATAATAAAATGAAATCTATAAAAATATATCTTTCCCTATTGCTCGTCGCTGTTTTACTCATTACTTGTACCGACGAGGCTAACGATTTTGCGGTCCAAAATCAAAGTCCATTTAATTTAGATACAGGAGTAGCAGGATCCTACGCAAGGTTTATGATTGTTGATGATTTTTTGTACATCGTTGATAATCAGGACATTAGAACCTACTCCCTCGACAATGCTGAAGAACCTACCCTCGTCAACGAACAAAATATCGGTGAGCGCATAGAATCCATTTTTCACCGGGAAGGCAAATTATTTATCGGATCAGGTATTGGTTTATTTATTTATACCATTCAGGAAAATGGTATTCCAGAGTTCACCTCTACTTTTTCGTACGATGTTTTTCCGATTCTTCCTTGTGACCCAGTAGTTGCTAATGCCACCCACGCTTTCGTGACGCTTAATAGTTCTACCATTTCAACTGTTTGTAGGGCAACGGTCACTAACCAAATTAATCAGCTCAATATTTTTGACATCACGGATATCAGCAATCCTATTTTGATTAATGAAATCCAAATGTTCCGCCCCAAAGGATTAGGGCTTGATGGAAATACGCTGTTCGTATGCGATGATGATATGGGATTAAAAGTATTCGATGTAAGTGATGTGCTCGACGTGAAGTTGATTGCGCATTTCGATACCTTTAATGCTTACGATGTCATTCCCCTTGGAGGACTTTTGTTAGTAGTCGGGCCAGAGAATGTTTATCAGTTTGATTATACTGATTTGGATGACATTCAATTATTATCCACCATTCAGATTGAGGCGTAGATGTTATCGTATATCAAATTATCGCTGACCGTTACTTTGCTTTTATTTTTTTCATTAAAAATAAATGCGCAGGTCGAACAAGAGGATGCCCCTCCGATGAAGCAGTATTCTATTTTTTGGAATCCGACAGCCCTTGTTAATCCCCGTTTGCCTAGTGCTATGTTCGGTATGGAATACCGCTGGAAACCACGGTTGGCTTTTCAGCAGCAATTAGGTTTTTCTATACTAAAAATGAGCGAAGAAGGTAACGATTTTAATACTATCCCCATAGAGCGTACACGTATCGGTTACCGCTGGATTTCTGAAATCCGACAGTACGATGAACAGTTTGGTTCTCTGGTCGAAAATTATTATTACGGCCTACAACTCATATCGTGGCACTACAAAGAAACGGGCGAATACCGATTCTGTCGAGCCAATTGTCAATACCAACAACTGATGGATTACCGTATTTATAATACGGGAGTGGGTCTTGCCATTTCGAGTGGTTACGTAGAAAAATTTAGTAAAAATTGGACCATAGAGTACGGTGGCAGTCTTGGTGGTGTACTCAATATCAATCGGTCAAATCTTCCAGACGACGCTGACATGACGGGCGAACCAGAGATGTTTGACTATCGAGAACCAGATCCAGATGATTACTTACTCCTGCGGCTATCCGTCTTAATTTACATCAAATTGGCTTATACTTTTTGACTCTTTTCGATCAAATGAAGTGATTAGGTAAAAATAAAACCCTGTTCAGTAAAATTGCTCAACAGGTTTTTTTTTGGATTTGTCATTCTTGATTGGAGTAATTACTTATGCCTGTCTGCCGATCGGTAGAAAATATGAGGTTAAGACTTGGATTGAAGATAATCCTTATGTCAATGACATTATATACTGGGGATCATCAGTCTCAAAAATAACTCTCCTGATTCGCTGAAAGGCTCAAAATAGCCAAAGATCGTAATATGTTTTAGATTTTGCGAGGAAAGTAATGTGGCATGTATATTGTACAGATACGAAAAAATACTAATAACTAGCACTTCCATCTTTACTTAAGCACAGCTTTCCAAAAAAGAGAATCACGCCTTTTTCAAAAATTCATTTTTATTCATTACTTAAAGAAAATTCAATGTTAGATTTGAACGGTAAGTCTATTCTGCTTACTGGAGGTACTGGTTCCTTTGGTAAAGCATTTGTAAAGCGAGTGTTGACTAACTTTCCTAAAGTGAGAAGACTCGTTATCTTTTCCCGCGACGAGCTGAAGCAGTTTGAAATGGCGCAATCATTCAGCCCCAAAGAACATCCATCCATTCGATATTTTATTGGTGATATCAGAGATGCGGATCGTTTTAAAAAAGCCTGTGAAGGGATTGACATCATCATCCACGCCGCTGCCTTGAAGCAAGTCACCACGGCGGAGTACAATCCATTTGAATGTATCAAGACCAATGTCCTCGGTGCGCAAAACGTAGTGGAAGCTGCCATAAAAAACAATGTGGAAGCCGTAGTGGCACTTTCTACGGATAAGGCGGCAGCACCCGTCAATTTATACGGCGCTACTAAATTATGCTCTGATAAATTATTCGTAGCTGCCAACAATATGAAAGGGGCAAGAAAAACTAAATTCTCGGTAGTGCGCTACGGCAATGTCATGGGATCGAGGGGTTCGGTGATTCCTTTCTTTATTAAGAAAAAATCGGAAGGCGTGTTGCCCATCACTCACAAGGAGATGACTCGCTTTAATATCACTCTGAGCAGCGCCGTTGACCTCGTATTTTTTGCTATGGAAAATGCCCTCGGTGGTGAAATTTATATTTCCAAAATTCCTTCTTACAAAATCACGGATGTAGCAACGGCGGTAGCACCCACCTGCGAACAAAGGATAGTAGGTATTCGTCCTGGCGAAAAATTACACGAAGAAATGATTACGCCCGCTGATTCTCACAACACTATTGAGTTACCCAATCATTTTGTGATTTGTCCTACCAATTTGGATTACGTTGGGTTAGAGAAAGCAGACTTTATCAGGCATTACGAAGGCAAGGAAGTACCCGTCGGATTCAGCTACAACTCTGGTGACAATAGCGAATGGCTAACCGTAGAGCAAATGAGAAAACTCATCAAAGATCACGTTGACCCTAATTTTAAAGTTTCGGAAATCGTCAGCGAAATGCAACTCACCTTCAAAAATTAATCACCCATGAGAGTCTTAAATTATGGAAAACACTACATGTCCGCACAGGACATGGCGGCGGTTTGTAATGCCTTGCAGTCTGATTTTATCACGCAGGGACCAAGGGTAGCCGCCTTCGAAAAAAAATTTGCGGAGTACATCGGTTGCAAGTACGCGGTTGCGGTCGCTAACGGTACCGCCGCTTTGCACCTTTCCGCAATGGGGTTAGGTACACGACTGGGAAGTAAAGTGATTACCACCCCCATCACGTTTGCAGCCTCGGCCAACTGCGTCAGGTACTGTGGGGGTGATATTACTTTTGTGGACATCAACCCTGACAATATTTTGATAGACTTAGAAAAAGTAAAAGTATTGTTAGAAAGTTCGCCCAAAGGAACATACGCTGGTATCATACCCGTGGATTTTGCGGGTTATCCCGTGGACTTAAAAGCCCTCCGTGCTTTGGCAGACGAGTACGGGATGTGGATTTTGGAAGATTCTTGTCATGCTCCTGGTGGCTTTTTTGTGGATCAAACAACCGGTCAACAATACAATTGCGGGGATGGTACTTTTGCGGACGCAGCCATTTTTTCTTTTCATCCCGTCAAGCACATTGCCTGTGGAGAGGGCGGAATGATTACGACCAACAATGAGGAACTGTACCAAAAGTTATTGCTCCTCCGCAACCACGGCATCACGAAAGAGCCAGAATTACTGGACGAAAATCACGGAGGATGGTACTACGAAATGCAGACTTTAGGATTCAATTACCGTATGACCGAGATGCAAGCGGCATTGGGAATTTCTCAACTTGACAGAGCGGAAGAGGGTATAGCAAGAAGGCGAGAAATTGCTCGGAAATACGATGAGGCCTTCCAAAATACGCCCATCGAAACTTTCTCCGTGGCGAAAAATATTGGTCACGCCTACCACTTATACATCATCAAAGTAAATGATCGCAAAGCGATGTACGATGCGCTGAGGGAAAAAAATATCTACGCTCAGATCCACTACATCCCTGTCCACACCATGCCGTACTATCAGTCGTTGGGATACCAAAAAGGAAGTATGCCCGCAGCGGAAGCCTACTACGAGCAATGTATCAGCCTACCGATGTTTCCCACTTTGACGAACGAAGAACAAGATTACGTCATCGAAAAAGTAAAAGAATTTGCCCTATGCGAAGTTTAGCCATTATACCAGCACGTGGAGGGAGTAAGCGGATTCACCGAAAAAATATCAAACATTTTTTGGGAAAACCCATCATCGGCTATCCCGTCGCATCCGCTATTCATTCCAATATTTTTGAGGAAGTCATGGTTTCTACTGACGATGAGGAGATTGCCGCAACTGCGAAAACATTCGGTGCTAGCGTTCCTTTTTTACGGAGTGCTGCCAATGCCGACGATTTTGCGACTACCGTAGATGTATTGTTAGAAGTTGTGAGTGCATACGAAAAGCAAGGGAAAGTATTTGATAACATCTGCTGCATTTATCCGACTGCGCCGTTCGTTTCTAGCCAACTGCTGCGAATGGCTTTTGACAAAATGATAACGTACGATTTCGATTCTGTTTTTCCAGTCATACCTTTTGGTTTTCCCATTCAAAGAGCGGTGAAAATTCAGGCAGACAAAGTGAAGCTGATACAGCCCGAACATCTGAACACCCGTTCGCAGGATTTGGAAAAGGCTTACCACGATTGTGGTCAGTTGTATTGTCCGTCCACACTTTTTGTTGCGTAGTAAG
>JBCCJE010000210.1:0-7700 GCA_039027925.1 Bacteroidota bacterium | reverse complement strand
TGAGACCTTTTAATACCTCAATGCTTTTAAACCATTTTTCCTCTTCGGCTTCCAAGTCGAAGTCAATAGCTGGATAAATCTTAACCAACTTCAAGTGTTTTTTCCGTAAAGATTTGTAACGTTCCTTGAAGTTAGGCAGGCTGATGTCTCCTACTCGGATTCCATTTCTCCCCGTTTTATCCATGTAGGTAGGGCCGATGCCTTTGAGGGTAGAACCAATCTTGGCTTTTCCCTTCGACGCTTCGGAGGCAGCATCCATCAATCTATGGGTAGGCAAAATCAAATGTGCCTTGCGAGCTACCAAAAGGCGATCCTTGTACGCCACTTGGGCATCCTCTAGGTTTTGAATTTCTTTTTCTAAAGTGATGGGATCAATGACTACCCCATTGCCAATGACGTTGAGTAGGTCATCTCTAAAAATTCCAGACGGAACGGTATGCAATACAAATTTTTTCCCATCAAATTTTAGGGTATGCCCAGCGTTGGGACCACCTTGAAAACGGGCTACGATGTCGTAGTTGTTCGCTAGGTAATCTACAATTTTGCCTTTGCCTTCGTCTCCCCATTGAAGACCGAGAATTACATCAACTTTCATAGTGAATGATTTGAATTAATTTCGAACGACGCTCATGCCAACACTCTGGGACGGGGGCCATTCAAAATTGACTTGTGGGTGTAAATAACAAAAACCTCACAAGCGGCGTAGGCTTGTCAGGTTTTTAATTATTGATAAAATAATTAAAATCAAAGATACAAACTTCCTGATTGTCCAAGCATTATTTGTGGGAAATAAAAGGAATGTAGAGAAGTTTATTGTGGATTCAGCAAAATGACAAAGCGGCGTTAGGAATCGAACTCCTAATGCCGCTTTATTTTCTCACATCAAATCACCAAGGTCTTGGGATGGGCGTCCAATTTTCCGTTTAAGATTCCTTCGCAAGGCTTTGCATAGCATCATCCACCGAAGGGGCTAGTTGGAAAAAAGACTTTAGCTTGGTCACTTCTAGCAATTTTACAATACTTTCGGAAGCGTTGGCCACCGCAAAACTTCCTCCTGATCGCTTCGCTCTTTTTAACATAAAAATCAAAAAATTCAGCCCCACACTATTCATAATATCCGTCTTCGACAAATCCAGCACAAATTTTTTCCATCCATTGTCAATTTTACTTTCTACATCTTGCATGATGGATTTGTTATCGTACTCATTCAGTAAGCTGTTGACTTGGAGTACTTGGATTTGATCGTGGTGTTCTGAAAAACTGTGTGTCATGGGTTGGTGATTGATGTTGTGGTATTATAGTTTTAATGGATTTCTCGAAAGAAAGTTACAGTCTCAGATTCAAAAGTTTTCTCGAAAGGAAAAATCAATTTTATTTTTTTCCACAACCATCTCTACAATGTCCGTACAAATTCAGGGAGTGATCAATGACTTCAAAATTCAATAATTCCCCCATCATACTTTTGATCTGTTGGATACGAGGATCACAAAATTCTAGTACTTTGCCACACTTAACGCAGATCAAATGATCGTGTTGTTTGTACCCGTAGGACTTTTCGTATTGTGCTAAGTTTTTGCCAAACTGATGTTTTTTTACCAGATCACAACTCACTAATAATTCTAGGGTATTGTAAACAGTAGCCCGACTCACTCGGTAATTTTGATTCTTCATGTGAATGTACAGTGCCTCGGCGTCGAAGTGGTCGTTGCGCTTGTATATCTCTTCGAGGATCGCAAACCGCTCGGGTGTTTTTCGAAAAGAGTTGTCTTCCAGATACTTCGAAAAAATATTTAGCACCTCTTGGATAACCTTGTCTTCTGCTTGTGTTGCATTCATTATTCCTCCATTTTTTAGGTAATAAAATTTTGGCTTTATCGTCCGATACAAATATACTAAAGAAACACCAAATAAGTGATTGTGGTTTAAATTAAAAAAACCGTCCCGTACTATTCTGTGGGCGCTTTTTCTTTCATGGATTTCCTAGAATCTTGAATGTAAAATAAAATCAAAAATCCCATACCTACCATGATGGATACATCTGCCATATTGAAAACCCCCGTCCGAAAAATGCCTCCTAAATCAATGAATAAAAAATCAGTAACCGAACCGTACTTGATGCGATCAAACATATTTCCGATACCTCCTCCGATGAAAAAACTCCAACCGATCAAAGCAATCTTAGAAAGGTCTTTTTGAAAAAAAAGATAAAGTAAGGCGCCCACGAGCATCAAAATAGGTAGGCCCAGTAGCAGGATATTTTTGAGCAACGGAGAAAAGTCGTGACCCAAACTCAGAAATGCACCTTCGTTCTCGACGTTCATCAAGACAAAATAATCGTCAATAATCGGTATGGGCGGTTGTCCTTGTGGGATAGATGTGCGTGCCATCTTTTTTGAAATCTGATCGCAACCCACATTCGCAAAGACTAATGCCAAAACAAGCAGTATCCTAAACGTTCTATTTTGTAACATTTTTTATTTTTTGCCTAAATTTATTAAATAACGAAAATAATATATTTGAGGTATAATCTGTTCGGTGGCAAGATAGGAATACACTCCCAATCAAGAAGTTTTTTTATCTGACCATTTTTTAATCTTAAAAAGAAAGATATATGAACGTAAAAGGTTTGATTTTTCAAATGCTTACCATTTTAATTATGGTGACTAGCTGCGCAGATTCCGCAACACAATCGCAGAATGAAGGTAAAACTTCTGAGACGAAAATTGTTGATGCTAGTAATTTAAAAACCGGCTGGTACTACATGCGCAACCAAGAGGATGAGCAAACCGTAAAGATGCCATTGATGGGTACTACCGAAACTTACCTCATTGATCCTGACCCCATCGTGACTACTCAGCACGTAGAGGAAGCTTCCATTTCTGAAACTTTTAACATTAAAGGTATCAAGATTCAGTTGAACGACAAGGGGAAAGAACGATGGTCAGCAGCAACGGCAGCTCACACCAATCAATATTTTGGGGTGGTTATGAACGGACAATTGATTAACCGCATGAGAATCGCAGCGCAAGATAATTTTGGAAATGCCTCCTTTGCGCTACATAAAGTCGAGGAAGACCGACTCCATGAAGTCGTTGCGGCGTTTAAAGAGTGACTTTTTGTCTGATTGCTTTTGGTGTATTTTTCTCATCGAGCAGTAAGCGCCGCTCGACACCTATTCCAAATAAATCCATAACGAACCGAGCACAATGAAAAAATGGTTAACCGATATTATTTACTCTTTTCCTGTGCAATTATTATTTCTGCATCTGCGAAATAATTTGTTGCTCATCGGAATGTGGGTATTTGTTTGGTTACTCATCACCGGAAATCTCGCTAATCTCTACGGCGTAAAATTCCTCTTCCTCTCTCCTGAGTATCAGGGTGTCGTAGGCTTCCAAAGTTTTTTTATTTTGGGTATTGCCTTCGGAGGATTTTTGATGACTTGGAATCTGACGACGTATCTTTTGGATGCCCATCACTTTCCGTTTTTAGCTTCGATGAAGCGACCGTTCACTAAGTTTATTTTAAATAATTTTATCGTTCCGCTCACCTTTTTATCTTTCTATTTTACCTACACCGTTTGGTTCCAACGCTACTTTGAATATTGGTCTGCCACGACTATTTTGTCTAACTGTGTAGCTTTTCTGTTAGGACTTGTATTAGTATTGTTATTATCGTCGGCTTACTTTCGATTTACGAACAAAGACATTTTTACTTTTTCAAAATCTAAGCAAATAGATGAATCTCCCAACTTGGTGGTCAGCATGGCCCCCAATCGAAGAATAGATCGAATCCAAAATATCAAAAAGGGAAATGTACGCTGGCGAGTGGATACCTACCTGACAGAATCGTTGCGACCACGCATTGTTCGATCTGTCCAACACTACGATTACAATATTCTGCTCAAGGTTTTTAAACAAAATCATCTCAATGCTTTGGTGGTTCAACTGATGAGCTTAGTGGCCCTAGTCACGATGGGGTATCTGATAGATTATTCGGTCGTTCGGATTCCTGCGGGGGCGAGTCTGTTTATCATGTTTAGTGTGGTCATTGCGCTGGCGGGAGCGATCACTTATTGGTTTGATCGGTGGCGGATTACGGTCTTCGTAGCGCTCTTGGTGGGCATTAATTTTTTGACGAAATACGAAAGTTTTAATCATAAAAACAAAGCCTACGGATTGGACTATACCACCGAACCCGCAAAATACACCTACGCCGATTTGCAAAAAATATCTGCTCCGCAAAATATTCAAAACGACATTCAGCAAACCACGCAAATCCTAGACAACTGGAAGAGTAAATTTCCCGAAGGCGAAAAACCTAAAATGGTTATCGTGGGGGTAAGTGGGGGCGGACTGCGGGCTGCAGTGTGGGCTATGCAAGTGCTCACCAAAACGGATAGCCTGCTCAATGGTCAGCTACTGCCCCACGTCATGCTCGTGACGGGGGCTTCGGGAGGAATGATCGGAGCGGCCTACTTGCGAGAACTTTATTTAAAAAAACAACAAGGAGAAAATATCAATATTTACGACGAAAAATACATTGACAATATCTCCAAAGACCTCCTCAATTCGATTGGCTTCACCATTGTCACCAATGATTTGTTTTTGCCTTGGACTAACTTTGAAGTGGATGGAAAAACCTATCGCAAAGACCGGGGATATATTTTTGAAAAACAACTCAACGAAAATGTGGAACACGTTTTTCAAAAAAAATTAAGAGATTATCGGCAGCCCGAATTGGAAGCCAAAATCCCCATGTTATTCATCACGCCGTCCATTGTCAACGATGGTCGTAGGATGGTCATCTCCCCCCAAGAGGTAGCTTACATGACCATTGCCCCCATCGGTATGGAGCGTCCGAATGCGGTGGAAATTGACGCAGTAGATTTTGGTAGGACTTTTAAAAATCAAGGGGCACAGGATATGCGGTTCGCTACTGCGCTCAGAATGAATGCCACCTATCCTTACATTTTACCCAACGTTTACATGCCGAGCAAACCGGGGATCGAAGTCATGGATGCAGGATTTCGGGATAATTACGGAATCAATTCCGCTACTCGATTTATTCACGTTTTTAAAGATTGGATTCAAGAAAACACCAGCGGAGTTGTATTGTTACAAATTTCTGCACAAGTCAAAGTAGAGGAAATCCAACCCAACGACGACCAAGGAGCTATCGAATCCATGCTCAATCCGCTCGGCATTGCGGGACAAATTTTGATCCTCCAAGATTATGAGCACGATACCAATCTTGGTTTTGTCTATGATCTTTTGGGGCGAGATAAGTTTGATGTCATCCGCTATATTTATTATCCAAAAGACGAAAAGAAAGAGCGGGCTTCCATTTCTTTTCACCTGACCAGTAAGGAAAAGGATGATGTGTTGGAATCTTTTTTCTTAGAGCAGAATGATGGGAAGTTGGAGCGATTGAGGAAGGCGTTGGAGTAGGGGCGGGGGTAATTGATTCTGATTTACAGACTTTATATATTACTCTTTGCACAAAATTTACGAGTTTGTACGACGCCTCTGCCTCCCGAGACTTCGGGACGGCAGGGGTAATTGGTTCTAATTATGAGGGGATTCTATTGCTAAATTTTTGCAAACCATTTAAGAGCTTGCAGGACGCCTCTCCCCCGCTGGCGGGGGTTGGGGGGTGGAGTACACGATTTTTTTCGTTTGATCTTAAATTCCACCCCCTAGCCCCCGCCAGCGGGGGAGAAGCGTCCTGCAAACTCGCAGAAGATGTACAAAAATTTAATAGTAATACCTCCTTAAATTTAGAACCAATCACTTTTGGAGCGAAGGGGAACTGTGTGGGTTTAAGATTCATTTATGTCCCTGTTTTTCAAAAAAACAACGTAAAAATCTACGCAAGTCTATGATCATAAATTATTCACACCGAATGATGTCAAGAACAAAAGCAGAATTTGTTCTCCTAAAACATGGAATTTTTTCCCAATTAATGAAGTTTTGTGACAGGTAATATCTCAACCTTTTTGTTATACCCCTAAATAAAACAAGAGATTTGACGCCTATATACGTGACTAGTATGAAATAATAATTTTTTTCAATATGCTTAGGTTTTTTGCTCATATTACGTATATTCACATCACAGACAAAAGGTAAAGCAGAAATGAAACGCAAGTAAAGCTTAGAAAAATTTGCCTTCCCCATTAAGCTAATCCAATATTTAGGATTAGAAGTATAACACATCAATTAGATAGAAGAGCTTATCCTACACGGGATAGCCTAAGTATTCGTTCAACGTCTATCGTTGATCATCTAACCTCATTCAAATAAATAGTTAGCACAAAAAAACAGGAGCGAATAGCTGCAACTATCGCTCCCGTGTACATCCTATATTGGCGGATGCCGAAAAGCCATTCCCATATCTAAACGAGTAGCCATGGGTAAATAGAGTAGGCTTTTACTTAACAATTTCAAAATTATGAAAAACATTTTAAAAAACACGCTTCTTTTGATCCTTACTTTTGGATGGATGATCAACGCTCACGGCCAGACTTGGTCATCAGCCAATATCAATCAATCCACTTACCGCAATGGAAATGTAGGTATCGGTGTCACCAACCCCCAAGCCAAACTCCAAATCTCCCGAACGCAGGATGGTACTGTAGTCATTTCTGATCCAGATAATCCTAATCAGGAAATTCCAACTTCCTCTACTCCACATCTTCGATTTAATACTTTTGTACAAGAAGGGGGAGTGACTGTTGGGAGTTCGGTATGGGATATTGATGCCCCTGGTTCTTTAAACTTTAATTATGTAACTGATCCTAATGAGCCTATTAGCCCAGCCATGAGTCTTTCTCAAAGCGGTGGGCTAACTGTACATGGGAACAGTCTGACAGTAGGTAATACCAATATAAAAATGAGTACAGGTGCGGGAACTTCTATAGCTGGTGCGGAGGCTTATCACATAGGATTTGGTGTAAATCATGCAATTGGGGGAAATGTAGGTACCTATTTTAATTTTGGAGGGCAAGGCAAAGGAGGAGCAGTAATACAAGGTGATGCCAATGGAAATTTACTATTTTTTTCAAAAGATAATAGTGGAGGTTCTTCAATTGGAGCTTACAGTAATGAGAATTTTGTAAAAATGATAATCGGTCCAGATGGGAAAGTAAAAATAGGTGCTACGGACTCTCCAGATTTTTCAGATTCAAACTTTGATTATAAGCTTTATGTGAATGGAGGAATTCTTTCAAAAGAAATCAAAGTTAGAACAGACTGGGCAGATTATGTTCTTGAGAAGGATTACCAACTTCTATCACTAAGAGAAGTAGAAGCTCATATTCAGAAAGAGGGTCATTTACATAATACCCCTTCTGCAAAAGAGATACAAGAGAATGGAATGAATGTAGGTGAAACCACTACAAATCAACAAGAAAAAATTGAAGAACTCTTTTTGCATTTAATTCAAATGGAGAAAAGAATAATAGAACTCGAAAAAGAGAATAAAGAATTGAAAAAAATAATCAACCAATAAATTATGAAATCGTCCAATAAGTTTTTTTTCTGGTTTATCCTTTTAATAATTGTTATAATCAATAGCTGCCGTAAAGACTGCATGGATCCCACTAATCCTGAATGCTGCAATTATGATCCTTGCCTAGTGCCAGCAAATGCAGCATTTAATATTCAGCAGTATCACAGAAGTTTTTTTAATGAAGCATACTT
>JBCCJE010000209.1:0-7707 GCA_039027925.1 Bacteroidota bacterium | reverse complement strand
TCAAAAAATTGGAAAAAAATATTATGAGTGCAGGAAGAACTGTAAATTCAAAAAGCCTGACTTGGGGGACTCCCAAGAAATATGTAAGAGCGGTCAAAGAAGTATTTAGTGGTACAATAAAATTAGACCCCTGCTCCAACGAGTACTCCATTGTACAGGCGGAAACTGAATTTAGATTACCTAAAAATGATGGTTTAAAAGAAGATTGGAATTATTCAACTATCTATGTCAATCCTCCTTACGGGGCAGATAGAGCGAGAGGAACAACCATAAAGAATTGGTTGGCTAAATGTGCCTTAACGAGAAATCAATACAGAAGTGAAATCCTTGCCTTAGTGCCCGTGGCAACCAATACAGGTCATTGGAAGCAAAGTGTATTTGGACAGGCAAATGCTATCTGTTTTCTTTACGATACGAGATTGAAGTTTCTCGAAAATGGTAAAGATGTGGGTAAAGGCGCACCAATGTCATGTTGCATGATTTACTGGGGCAACAATTACCAAAAATTTTATGATACGTTTATTGAGCATGGTGCAGTAGTAGATATTTCCAATTTGCACGGTGAAAACATAGGACCCAAACGAAGAGAATTGAAATTAGAAATATAAATCAAAGTACCCCCAACCTCTCTAATTCCATTCGTAGTTGCTCACCCGATTTGAAATGAATCCCTGTCATACCGTACGCCTCACATCCTTTTACATTTTTAGGAGAGTCATCAATGAATACCGCAGTTGTAGGATTAATGTTATAACGGGTACACATCAGCTCGTAAATCTCACGATCAGGCTTTATCATATTTTCGTGACCCGAAACTAATATACCTTCGAAGAGTTGGAGAAAATCGTAATCCCGAAGTGCCACGGGGAAGGTCTCAGCACTCCAATTGGTCAGGGCGTAAATCCTGTGTTTTTTGGCATTGACCAACTCTTTTAAAATTTGAACGGAAGAAGATATTTCACCCCCTAGCATTTCCTCCCATCTTCCATAGAAGGCTTCGACGGGGGCGGCGTACGCGGGATATTTTTCTACCAAAATCCGAGTACCTTCAGCTAACGTTCGACCTTTATCCTGCTGAACGTTCCACTCGGAGGTACAGATGTTGTCGAGGAAATATGTTATCTCTTCTTCCTTATCAAAAATTTTACGGTACAGGCGGCGTGGTTCCCAAGAGATGAGCACATTGCCAAGATCAAAGATGACAGTTTCGATGGGCATAGGTATTTTCTTTTTTTTAAAATAAAAAATAAGGAATGAAAGATTAATTAATTGAAAAATTTGGGTAGGTTATTTTTTCTTTTTCCGTTCTAAAAAAATGGTAGCATAGTCCTTCTACGCCTAGATTTTTTTAGGATGGAAAAAGGAAAAAGAGGCAGCCAAGTTGTTTAATTAATTAGTCTTTCATTCCTAAAGGTAGGGATTACCAACGAAAAAGCCTGTCCTAAATCTCTGAATCGAAGCACGAACGAAAGGATAACAAATTATCCTAATTTATATTTGAAAGAAGTTTTTATTTACTTTGAATAGATCGGATAAATCCCGAAATTTACGATGAAGTGGCGCACTCTAAAGTCTTTCCCAAAAACTGTTACCATTCCAATCCGATTTATTTTCCCAAAACCAATTTCCCCTACGGTACTATAAATTGAAAATTGCCTAACTCCGAAACCTCGGTGGGAAATTCTTTCTGCCTTCGTGGCAAAAAAATAGAGTAGCCACAAAGACTCAAAGACACTAAGTTTTTGTACTCTTTTGAACTTGTATACCGGCAGGCATAAAAATTCTTTGTGGCCTCGTGCCTTCGTGGCGAAAAAAATAGAGTAGCCACAAAGGCCCGAAGACACTAAGTTTTTGTACTCTTTTGAACTTGTATGCCAGCAGGCATAAAAATTCTTTGTGGCCTCGTGCCTTCGTGGCAAAAAAAATAGAGTAGCCACAAAGACTCAAAGACACTAAGTTTTTGTACTCTTTTGAACTTGTATGCCGGCAGGCATAAAAATTCTTTGTGGCTTCGTGCCTTCGTGGCAAAAAAAAATAGAAATGAAATCATTATTACCCTTAATCTTTTTATTAGCTAGTAGTTGGAGTTTGACGGGACAAGTCAATTACAACGCCAACGATGTAGTCCCTAATTATTCTGAGCCATTTCGTCCGGGTATTAATCCAGGAACTTACAATCAATGGACAGATGAACAAATAGCTGACTTGGCTGCTGGTAATCCTTACCTTTCCATCCCTGGTCTTGGGGTTAAATCTATTCGTCCCAGCCTACCCGAAAATTTTCTCGACGTCTTTGGGTACGATGTGCGCCTAGGGGCATTTCAATATTACGAAAACTTGGACTTAACAGAAAATGTGTGCTTCATCGGCTATCCCAATTTGGTACACAGGGATACCAATATCTATTGTCAGGAAGATCAGACCATTTCCAAGTTGTTTGCCAATATGTATCTTCCCATCTGGGATGGCGGTGCCAACGGTACCCCCTACAACGACGATAACTATTTGGCAGCTTACACTTACAAAGTCGTCACGCTTTACAAGGACTACGTTCGCTTTTGGGAAATCTGGAATGAACCCAGCTTGGATCAATCCAACTACAAGGCGACTCTTCCTCCAGGTCATCCAGAAAGCTGGTGGGTCAATGATCCCGAACCGTGTGATATGGACATCCAAGCTCCTGTGTATCACTATATTCGGATGTTAAGGGTTTGTTACGATGTCATCAAGACTGTTGATCCAGATGCCTTCGTGACACTGGGCGGAGTAGGCTATTACAGTTTTTTTGATGTGCTGTGTAGAAATACGGATAACCCCGTGGATGGAAGTGTTACGCCCGAATATCCGCTGGGAGGAGGGGCTTACTTCGATGCGGTGGGCATTCACACCTATCCTCATTTTGATGGGAGCACTATTTTTTTGAGCAATGGCCAGTTGGTGTACGAGCGTCATTCGGACGCTGCCGCCGAGGGCATTGTACTTGCCAAAAATGGACGGCAAGCCATACTCGAAAATTATGGCTACGATGGTATCACGTATCCCAAAAAGGAATTTTTAATCACAGAAATTAACGTCCCTCGGATGTCTTTTCAGGGATACATGGGATCGCCCGAAGCACAGTTGAATTTTGTGACGAAGGCCTTAGTCACGAGTATGTCCAACGATATTCACCAATTGCATTTTTACAATCTCGGTGATCTGTCCACGCCACAAAATGCTGATTCTTGGTTTGACGTGATGGGCTTTTACGGCAATCTCTCCGATACCCCACCTTACACCCAAGAGGTCAATGATGCTGGTATTGCGTTGAAAACGGCTTCCGATTTACTTTTCGAAACAGCGTGGGACTCCCTTCGATCTGCGCAGTTGAATTTACCGAGTACAGTTGGTGGGGGCGCATTGAAAGACACCAACGGCGAATACACTTACGTACTTTGGGCAAAAACTGATACTGACAATTCGGAGGTTGCCAATGCCACTTACAGTTTTCCTACCGATCTGAATATCTCGAATCTTTACCGTAAGCAATGGGATTTTTCGGCCACCTTTTTTGAAGAAAATATCTCCTCGCTGGAAATTGCGCTGGACGCAACGCCCGCCTTTTTTACCACCACCCCTACCCCATTGGATACTACGGATTTGGATGTGAGTGATTGTGTAGAAATAGTAGATGGGATGGACTACATGGGGCAGTACTTGGGCAGTAAATATTTTAAATCTAACAATCAACTTACGTGGGAAGAAGCCAAGCTATACTGTGAAGCACGTGGAGGACATCTGGTAGAGATTGACGATTTTGCGGAAAATGAATTTATCAGAAGTCAACTATCCGAACCCGCCTTCATCGGGCTGAGTGATAGTCAAGTGGAAGGTACGCTGGCTTGGTCAAATGGCAATCCCATGAGTTTTGACAATATTGATATTTGTAATTTTTGCGCACCCAACACCGAGGCTAATGACTACCTGATGATTCACTCGTGGAATGGGAAATGGAGTTTTAATAGTGGAGCAATTGCTAAAAATTTCATCATGGAATTTGACTGCCTCAACGATACCGTTCCGAATAATAATGGTAGTGATACCTTAGCTTGTGATGATCCCGTACCGGGTTTTAGCTTCATTGGTGAGTTGGGGGGCAAGCAATATTTTTTGTCTAACGGGGCGAACAATTGGGCAGATTCAAGATCACTTTGTCAGGCACAGGGTGGCGATCTCGTGATTATTGACGATGTGGTGGAGAATAATTTTATCCAAGGTCAAATCAACGAGATGACACACATCGGGCTTTCTGATGCAGATCAAGAAGGTATTCTGCGGTGGGTAGATGGCTCGTACCCTACCTACGAAAATTTTGATATTTGCAGCTTCTGCGATGGCAATGATGTGGATCATAATAATGTAGTCATTCATCCGTGGAATGGAGGTTGGAGTTTTGCTACTGCCCAGCAAAGTTTTAGAGCAATCATGGAAAGAACCTGTGAAGACGATAGTGGTGGATCGGGCGGCTGTGATGCGAACCTGACCCTCAACCAACCTACCCAACAATCCAGTACGCAACTGGGGGCAAACAGCGCAAGGGCGGTAGATGGCAATACCAATGGTAATTTCTGGGCAGATCAATCTTCGTCTCTTACCAATTGGGAATCCCAACCTTGGTGGCAAGTTGATCTCGGCGAACTCAAGGAAGTAAAGCAAATCGAAGTTTGGAATAGAAATGATTGTTGTAGCGGTATTTTTTCTAATTATTATTTACTGATTTCTAACTATCCATTTTCAAATACGGCTAGCTTGGATGATCTACTAGCCGACCCAAACGTCACGAACTTTTTTTTCGACTCGGAAGCAGACCGACCTACCCTACAGGAAATCAATCAAACTACGAGGTACGTAAGGATTCAACTGACGGGGACTTCTTTTTTGGCAATCACGGAAGTAAAGATTATTGGTTGTGAAGATGCAGTAGCTTGTCCCGATGCGGGTACGCCTTGTGACGATAATGATCCCACTACGGAGAATGACGTGGAGGATGGATCTTGCAACTGTGCGGGCATACCAAATGGATGCCCCGATGCAGGTACGCCCTGCGATGATAACGACGCTACTACGATCAATGATGTGGAAGATGGATTTTGTAATTGCGCGGGTACACCGAATGGATGCCCCGATGCGGGTACGCCTTGCGATGATAATGATGCCACTACGATTAATGATGTAGAAGATGGATTTTGTAATTGTGCGGGTACGCCCGATGTTGGTAATTCGGGCTGTATGAGTACACTCAACCTAGCTACGGATCAACCAGCTAACCAATCTAGCACACTAACCATCGCCAGTATTACTGGCGATGCTTCGAAAGCTGTGGACGGCAATACCAACGGTACTTTCTTTACCGCTAATGCCGCTGCCTCCTCCGTTGCGGCTACCAATAATGAAAGTGAACCTTGGTGGGAGGTTGATTTGGAAAGTACTCACCTCATCGAGCAGATCAACTTTTTTAACAGAACGGACGGAGCAGACCGCTCCCGTAATTGTTATGTTTTAATTTCCAACAATCCTTTTACATCTTCGGATTTGGCGAGCGCAAGAGCCGAAGCTGATTACGAATATTTTATTTCGGGGCTAGTCGGATCGCCGTCAGAAATTTTTCCAAACATTGAAGGACGGTATATCAGGATTCAAATGCAGGGCTCGGGTTACTTGGTCATTGCGGAAGTGGAGGTCATTGGTTGTGTCGCTCCGTCTAATTTTACGCAGGCGATACCTAACTTACTGACCTTTAATGCTACTAAAGTAGGACAAACCTCCCACGTAGAATGGACGATGTACAAAGATGATTTTGTAAAAGAATACCAAGTAGAAGTCAGTACTAATCAAACCGACTTCCACCCCCTACAAACAGTATCTGCTTTGGGGGGCAACGTCCCGCACAGTTATCAAGTCAGCGACCGTAAACCCACCAATGGCGAAAATTTTTACCGTATAAAAATCCTACAAAAAGACGGTATCACTTACTACTCGCCGCTAAGGCACGTCAATTTTGATATTGATTTTGAAAAAATTCACTTGTACCCCAACCCTACGACAGATATGATTTACGTGGCATTAAGAGATTTTGCGGGGCTAAGTGGTCGTATTGAGATATACAATAGTCTTGGACAAAAAATGACGGAAAGAACGTACGAATCATTTCCCGCCATGCCCGTATCTTTTGATACAAAAGAATTGGTTAACGGCATGTACTCGATGGTAGTGAAGGTGGATAATTACCGAAGATTTGCCAAGAAGTTTTTGGTGGAAAAATTGTAGATACCCAATGGAGCAAAAGTAGAGAGAGATCTTAACCTAGATTTTTCTATTGGAAGGCAGTTAATTACCTTGGGTTAGACTTGGGCTACAAAATCTAACTCTTAAAATCTATAAGAAACGTGGACTCCTGTTCCGAAAGAATTGATGGATAAATTTTTGCTCGACTTGACTTTGTGAAAATGCGGAACAAAATACCCGAACGCTCCTCCTACCAGAAATCCAGCAATCACATCGGTAGGAAAGTGCCTTCCTCCTCTCACTCTAAAGTATCCCGTGGAGACAGAACCAAGGATAGCCCCACTCCACACGATAGGCTTCCATTTACTTTCTGGAAAATAGTCGGAGAATACTTTTGCTGCGAAAATAAAATTAGCAGTCGTGACGGAAGTGTGTCCTGAGAAAAAAGAGTACTTAGCATCCTTGTTCAGTTTTCTTTCTAACAATACATTTTCATTGTAAATCAAAGGGCGCGTACGGCGTACTAGCCGCTTGGCGATACCCGTCGTTCCGGAAGTCAGGAAGAGAGTTTCTCCGTAGAGGATTAATATTTTTTTGACATCTTTTCTCGAATTTTTATGAAATGCAAAAAATAAAGGCAAAGGGTAAGAGACGTACTTCAAGTAATCACTCGCTTCCGCCGCACTAGAGGATAGGTAATTGGTAGCCCTGCGATCGAAGGCATTAATGTTGGTTCGATCAAGATTCGAAATTTGGCTTTCGGAAAATGGTGAGACTGCGGTGTATTCTAAAGCAATAGATGTACCTAGCAATGTGGAAGCTGCGCCGTAGATGATGATCTCCTTTTTTTTATCCAATTGATAAGGTGATTGGGCGGTAGCCAACCCAAAAGTCAAACAGAAAATCATCCACAAAATTGATTTCATAAAATATGTAAGTTTTATGTTAGCAGATTTACATTTGTCATTTAGTTCTTTTCCTTTTCTTGTCTCTCTTTTCTACATCATCGCTTACTTTTTCAAAAGCTGCTTTCGTCAAGGTAGCAAGGTTGTTTTTTTAGTTGTTGAATTTGTGAATACTCAGTCAAAGTTCCGCACGTCGTCGCCGATTTTTATTAAAACTCAGCGATTCTTCATTTATGTAAGTAAATTGTTATGCAGGTAGGTGCTGTCCCTCTGGGACTTTGAAGTCATACCACACTTTAATTTTACTACCGATATGCCGCACCTCTAGTGCTCTTTAATCTGTCTCAAAATCACAGTAACCTGAAAAGTCCCAGAGGGACAACATATCGGTAGCCATAAAATGACAAGCCTCGTTCCACCAGAGTCCCAGAGGGACGACAAATTCCTAAATTGAGAATTGTTGATTAAAATTAATCCTAAAAGGTATAGTAAAAGTTGCAAGCCATATCAGAAACTTTAATTAAAAGTAACTCATTTT
>JBCCJE010000208.1:0-7711 GCA_039027925.1 Bacteroidota bacterium | reverse complement strand
TTAGAATCTAAATTGGGATAATCTATAATCCATAATCTTCAATCTATAATCCAAAAAACTGCTACATTCAATTGCTCAATTTATGTTTACACCTTATACTGGTTCGTGGACGTTTGACGAAGCCGCCCACTTGCTTCGGCGTACCATTTTTGGACCAACCAAAGCCCGCATTCAACAAGCGGTAGATGAAGGATTGGACGGTACGATTGCCACACTGATGGCTGCCCCCACACCCGTTGACCCACCTATTTATTACGATTTTGAAGACGATCCCTTAGCTGGAATTGGAGAGACATGGACAGATAAGGTTTTAACCAATGGTATCACAGGTATTTATTTTGCAAGAGAAAAAACGCTCTGGGCGTGGTGGTTCATGCAAATGAATCGAGATGACCAAACCATCATGGAAAAGCTGTCTTTGTTTTGGCACAATCACTTCGTCATTTCAGGAGCAGGTCATGCAAATATGCAATGGGATTATTTGAATCTTATCCGGGAGTTTGCGCTTGGTGATTTTCGAGAATTCACGAAGCGAATGACTATTGATAGAAGTATGTTGATCTTCTTGAATGGTACTTCCAATTTTGCGAGTGAGCCTAACGAAAATTATGCAAGAGAATTGTTAGAATTGTTTACCATTGGTAAAGGAGACTTGGTTGCGCCTGGGGATTATACCAACTACACCGAAGATGACATCGTAGCATTTGCGAGAGCATTGACAGGGTGGAGTGCTTGGAGTGGAGGAAATAATCCTGCACAATATAATTCTTGGGCACACGATACGGGGACTAAACAATTGTCGCATCGCTTTGATAATCAGACGATTACCAACGAGGGAGACCAAGAGTACAAAACGGTCGTAGATATTATTTTTGAAAAAGACGAGGTAGCTTATCATATCTGCCGACGACTGTACATGTGGTTTGTGCATTACGATATCAACGATACCATCGAGACGGAAATCATTGCACCGATGGCGCAAGTACTGTTGGACAATGATTATAACATTCAACCTGCATTGGAGGCTCTATTGAGGAGTGAACATTTTTACAGTACGGCGGTGAGAGGATGTATGATAAAAAGTACACTAGATTGTTATTTCTCTTCGTACAATACTTTCCAAGTAGAGCCTTCTTCGGATATTTTAATAGAATACCAAACTTGGGTAGCTTGGTATTGGCAATTTCAAAATTTGCAACAAGCGATCTTTAAGATTCCGAGCGTGGCGGGTTGGAGTGCCTACCATCAATCTCCTGTATTTTATCGAGATTGGATTAATTCTGCTAGCTTGTCTTTAAGAAGAAGGATGCTGGCAAATATCAAGTGGTTGAGTTTGGCAGTATCCGATACGAACAATGGATATGACTTTTTAAAATTTTTAGAAATATTAGATAATCCCTCGGAGCCACAAGATTTGATTGATGAGGTTTGTCAATTGATCTTTCCTAGACCGATGACGGAGGAGCAAAAAAATTATTTTAAACAAGCGTTAATTCCTGGATTACCAGATTTTGAATGGACAGTAGAGTACATGTCTTATTTAGGTGATCCTACTGATCCTGCCAAGAAGCAATCCGTAGAGAATAAACTTAACGATATGTTCACAGCGATGATGAATGTCCCAGAATTTCATTTAAGTTGACAACGACAATATCAATGACAATGACGATATCAATGACAATACCAGTGAACTCAAAAAAATAAAAATGAAAAGAAGATCTTTTTTAAAAAAATCAGCTATGTTTTCTCTTCCCGCCATGATGGGAGGATTCAATATTAAGGCTAGTCCTTCTCAACTCTTGGAGGAAATCATTAATGGGGATACTGACCGAGTGCTAGTTATATTGGATATGAATGGAGGAAATGACGGATTGAATACTTTCGTTCCGCTAGATAGTTATGATAATCTAGCGAACGTTCGTCCTAATGTAATTATTCCCGAAAATAAGTTATTGAATTTGACGGATACGATAGGTTTGCATCCAGAGTTAGTTGGAGTCAAGGACTTATTCGATAATGGAAATTTGACGGTCGTGCAGGGAGTAGCTTACCCTGACCAAAATCGTTCGCATTTTCGATCTGCCGATATTTGGAATACCGCATCGGCCGCCAATGAGTATTTAACTACGGGTTGGTTGGGGCGATATCTAGATGATAAGTTTCCAGGATATCCAGATGATTATCCTACTACGGATTGTCCTGATCCCTTTGCTGTCACGATTGGCTCTTCCGTTTCGGGAACTTGCCAAGGCGTAGAATCAAACTTTAGTATGGCCATTGTTAACACCAATGATATTGGAGGACTGACAACGGGTGTGGAAGCACCACTTCCTAATGATTGTTACGGAGAGGAACTTGGGTTTTTAGTGGAAACGTTCAAAAAATCAAATGTGTATGCCGATAGAGTATTGACCGCCGCAGATGCAGGTCACTCCAACGAAAATCTTTATCCTAATTTTGATGATAATTGGCTGGGAGCCAGACTGAGTGTTATCGCTAGATTGATTTCAGGAGGCTTACAAACCAAAATTTATGTTGTCAAGTTAGGAGGGTTTGATACCCACGCTAATCAAGTCACTCCGGGTGATACCACAAAAGGAGAACACGCTGAACTATTGAATATGCTTTCGGGGGCTATCTATTCTTTTCAAGAAGATTTGAAGGCATTGAATATTCAAGATCGAGTAATGGGGATGACCTTCTCGGAGTTTGGTAGGAAGATCGTTTCAAATGCAGGAGATGGAACCGATCACGGAACGGCTGCTCCTATGATGCTATTTGGTTCGTGTGTAGCGCAAGGAATCATTGGAGCTAATCCTCAGATTGCTGCCAATGTGGATAGCGATGAAGGAGTCCCTATGCAATACGATTTCCGTTCAGTTTATGGGTCGGTATTGATGGATTGGTTTGATGTGGAAGAAGACAAGGTCAAAGATTTGTTATTTGATGATTTTCAACATATTCCAGTTATCGGAAGTTGCGAAAGTGTAAGTACAGATGATTTGGCCTTGGTACTGGCAACGAAAGTATTCCCGAATCCTTTTAACAATACATTTACATTACAATTTGCCCTTCTAGAAAAAGAAGACGTTAGGATTGATTTATATGACGTAGTGGGTAAAGTGGTGAAAAATATTTCCAATCAATCCATGGTTTCTGGAGAGCATCAGGTACTTGTGGAGACTCACGGGATTCCTGCGGGCGTTTATTTTGCTAGGATTCAGGTGGGAAATGATGTGCAGTCGGTAAGAGTGGTGAAGTGGTAGGTAGGTTGTTAGTTTTCGAAAAGCTTGAAATGTATTTACAGTTGTTTGTACTAAGGTTTCAGTTTCTGGTATAACCAATATAAAACCTATCATATAGATTTGGTCTTTTCTGTGTTTATTCTCTAGGAAAAATGTTGATCGGTTTATCTTTGATTTCGGTAAAATCATCAGATAATTAGGTTCATCCTGCGAAGATTATTTCATTAAATCTCATAGCAACTGTTAAAAGATGATAGATTCAAAGGTTACGCTATAATTTATTTCACCTATCTTGAGGGCGACCAAATTTTTCAAAAAAAATTCAAAACCCTCCAACTATGAAATGGTTAATAGCCCTACTTATCTTTTCTTTTTGTTATGGTTGTACCTCTGATTCATCACAAAAAAATAGTACCCCCGAAACCCCACCGAATATCGTCATTATTTACGCCGACGATTTGGGATACGGTGATGTAAGCGCCTACGGGGCCATTGGATTAAAAACGCCCAACATAGATCGGCTAGCTAAAGAAGGACGAATGTTTACCAGCGGCTATGCTTCCTCCGCTACTTGTTCGCCGAGCCGCTACGCTTTGTTAACGGGGCGATACCCTTGGCGAAATAAAAAAGCTAAGATACTCCCAGGTACAGCACCGCTTTTGCTCAGTACTTCCGAAAATACAATTCCTAAAATGCTAAAAGAAAAAGGATACCACACGGGGATCGTAGGTAAATGGCATTTAGGACTTGGTAACGGCAAAACCAATTGGAATGAAAAAATAGCTCCTGGGCCCAACGAGGTAGGCTTTGATTATTCCTACATTTTAGCGGCTACCCAAGATCGTGTTCCCACCGTTTATATCGAAAATGGAAAAGTACTGCGGCTTGATCCGAATGATCCTATCGAAGTAGATTACCAAAACAACTTCCCCGGCGAACCCACAGGTAAAGACAATCCTGAATTATTAAAAATGAAATGGCACCACGGACACAATGCTAGCATCGTCAATGGTATTCCACGGATTGGCTACATGAAGGGAGGCGAAACCGCCAAATGGGTAGATGAAAATATGGCAGACACCTTTTTAGTCAGAGCGCAGCATTACGTAAAAGCTCATAAAGACCAGCCTTTCTTCCTTTTTTATACGCTCCAACAACCACACGTACCGCGTACACCGCACCCAAGATTTGTGGGTACTTCGGGCTTAGGGCCCAGAGGAGATGTCATTGTCGAAGCGGATTGGTGCATTGGCGAATTTATCAAAACGCTAGAGTCAGAAGGTATTTTGGAAAATACTTTAATCATCCTTTCGAGTGATAATGGCCCCGTACTCAACGACGGCTACTACGATGATGCGGTAGAAAAAAATGGTAATCATCAAGCTGCAGGTGCTCTACGGGGTGGTAAGTATAGTCTATTCGAAGCGGGCACACGAGTACCGTTTATCACTTATTGGAAAGGGGAAATAAAACCGGGACAATCCGACGCTATCGTTTCCCAAATTGATTTGTACAATTCTTTGGCAGCTTTGGTAGGTAGTACGAGCAAGGGGGAGGATAGCCAAAACCTACTTGATCTGTTGGTGGGAAAAAATCAAAAAGGACGGGAGGAAGTGATTCTTGAGGCCACCACTCGAACGGCTTTGCGCCAAGGAGATTGGGTACTCATTCCTCCCTACCAAGGCCCTGCGGTCAATAAACAAGTCAACATTGAATTAGGTAATTTAGAGGATTACGGATTGTATAACTTAGCAGATGACATCGGGCAGCAGAAAAATCTCGCTACCTCCAATCCCCAAAAACTTAAAGAGATGATAGCTACTTTTGAAAAAATAAGAGGGAAGGATGCTCAGAAAGTAGAGCAGTTGGAGTTAAAGTAGTTGAACACGAATGGCATTCAATGCAATCGCAGGACGACTACTTGAATGTCGTCAATTTAGCGGCAGTCTAGGAGGGTAATTCTAAAATTCCCCTCGCAGTTTTCTTTAATTTCATTGAACTCACGGTAGAAATTTGAAACTACTTCGTGGGAACAAATCCTAAAGTTGACGACATTCGACGATTACTTACCCTGCGAGCCTACTCGCCGTTTATGTCGAAAAAAACCTAAAAATTCGACATGAAGGAATATTTATAGGGAATAGTTTATCATGAAATCAATTTCATGTCGAAAATTTATCTATTTTTCGACATGATTTTTTTTTGTAGATTTAAACGGCATTAGCGTAAGCATTATGGCATATAATAGAAAGCAACCCTTTAATGATCTTCCAAATTTACCGCCCGCATTTGATTTTAATCATCCTGCAATTCTAAATAATTTGGTAAAAGCCTCTCGTCAGTTAGGTGAACTGAATGGGCTTTGTTCTACACTTCCCGAACCCACTCTCTTGATAAATACCATCGTCTTGCAGGAGAGTCGAGATAGTTCGGCTATTGAAAATATCGTAACTACTCAGGATGAATTATTTCAGGCTGTTGCTAATGAAAAAACTTTTAACGATGCAGCAAAAGAGGTTTTACGTTATCGGCAAGCGATCTATCGTGGACTAGAGTTAATGGATAACACTAAAAATTTGATAACTACAAATACGCTAATTCAGATTGTTCAAACCATAAAGGAAAATCAATCAGGAGTGAGGAATGCTCCCGGTACAGCTCTAAAAAATGCAATAACAGGAGAAGTGATCTACACGCCTCCGTGCTGTGAAGATGAAATTAGAGAAAAGTTGAAAGCATTAGAAAAATTTGTCAATGATGAGTTCTTATCTGATTTAGACCCACTAATAAAAATGGCATTGATTCATTATCAGTTTGAATCTATTCACCCATTTTTTGATGGAAATGGAAGAACAGGAAGAATATTAAATGTGCTCTATTTAGTTCAACAAAAACTACTGCCACAGCCCGTTTTGTATTTAAGCTCTTACATCAATAAAAATAAGTCATTGTATTATCGGCTTTTAAGAGAAGTTACAGAAGCCGAAAATTGGCAGGATTGGGTGATGTTTATACTAACCTCAATTAGTGAGACGGCTCGCTTGACGGCTCAAAAAATCAGAAATATTTTGCAATTGAAAAAAAACCTGGAGGAAGAGGTCAAAGAAGTTTTAGGGGTATCCTATAATTACGAGTTAGTAAAAATGATGTTCACACTCCCCTATTTAAAAATTGAATTATTAGAAAAAAATAAAATCGCTCATCGTCAGACAGCTTCTAATTGGTTAAAAAAGTTAGCCAATGCTAATATCTTGAACACCAAAAAAATTGGTAAGACTAATTACTACGTCAATTGGAGATTATTAGAAATTCTATCCAACGAATGAACAAGAATTATCAAAACATAATCATCAACTCCGTCAACTACGACAAGGAAAAAATTCAAACTTCACTTACAAATGCTCCGGATTTGCCCTCGTGGAAAAGAGCAGTCTTTGAATTTTGTCTGGAATGGTTAAATAAAAATCCTACCATCACCGCAACTACATCTGGAACAACGGGAAAACCCAAAACAATACTTTTACAAAAAGAGAAAATGGTTAACTCCGCACTCAAAACGGGTGCTTTTTTTAAGCTAGAAAGAAATGTAAAAGCCTTGTTATGTTTAGCTCCAAAATATATTGCGGGAAAAATGATGATCGTGCGCGCTTTTGTACTGGGGTTGGATTTGGTCTTAGTGGAGCCTACGGGAAATCCGTTGAAAGGACTACGCCAACAGGAGATTGGATTTGCGGCGATGGTGCCGCTACAAGTGTTGAATTCTTTTTCAAGCGAAGCCGAGTTAACTCAGCTTCGCTTGATCGAACAAACAATCATCGGGGGTGGTGTAGTCAGTAAGTCGCTTCATCAACTATTGCAACAAGAGCAGAATCAATTCTACGCTACCTACGGAATGACAGAAACCATAACTCATATTGCTATCAAAAAACTCAATGGAGTGGAAGCATCCGATCATTATACTACGCTTCCAAAAGTGAGCATAACAACAGACACGCGCGGGTGTCTAGTCATTCACGCGCCAGACGTAGCGGAGGAAAAAGTCATTACTAATGATTTGGTAAAAATCATAACTCCCGATCAATTCCAATGGCTCGGAAGATTTGATAACATTATAAATACGGGGGGAGTAAAAGTAATTCCAGAGGAAGTAGAACAGATACTCGGAAAACATCTTTCCAGAAGATTTTTCATTAGCAGCATTCCCGATGAAAAACTAGGCAATCAGATCATTCTAGTCGTTGAAGGCAGTCATTTTTCAAAAAACGAAAAACAAAGTTTGATCAATTTTATGAAGGCAAACCTACCTAAGTATTCCATCCCCAAGGAAATTTTTTATATCCAACATTTCAAAGAAACGGCATCAGGAAAAGTGAGGCGATCCGCTACCTTGGCAGCACTTTTCGGATAATTCCTCATTTCAGTTTACTAAGTACAATGTAAATTAAATTTATTAACATTTTTCATTG
>JBCCJE010000207.1:0-7724 GCA_039027925.1 Bacteroidota bacterium | reverse complement strand
GGCTGACAATTTTAAGTTCGAAATCGAATGCGCAAAGGTAGCTATTCTGGATTTTTCCAAAAGTTAAAACATCACCTGTACGCTTTTGTTGAGGACTTTTTAAAACTACCATTTACTCATTTAGCTTTCTCTAAAACCTTTCTATTTTTGCCCCAAAAAAATGCGAGAGATTATTTTTGAAAATGCCCACCGCCGAGCACACTTTGAGTTTTTTAATACCATGAATCATCCACATTTCAACATCACCGCCAATGTGGACATTACTGAACTTTTACCTTTTCTCAAAAAAGAAAAACTTCCCGTCACGCCGAGTATCGTTTATTTGATTGCCAGAGCTGCGAATAATATTTCGGAGTTTCGTTGGCGGATTCGAGATGGAAAAGTTGTTGAACATGAGACCGTTACGCCGTCTTTTTCTGTCTTCACGGAGGTAGCTGATGTCTTTAGTTTTTGTACCGTTGATTACGAAAAAAATGCTCGGCGTTTTATCCAACGTGCTCATAATAAAAGCGAACAAATGAAAAAAGAACCTTCCTTTGAAAATGAAGAAGGGCGAGATGATTTTCTTTTTTTGTCCACTATTCCTTGGGTAAGTTTTACGGGATTTCAGCACGCCATGCGTTTTCATCCCAGCGATTCTGTTCCGAGAATTACTTGGGGAAAATTTTTTGAAATAAACAGTAAAACCATGATGCCGCTCTCAGTTCAGGTGCATCATGCCGTGGCAGATGGTAGGCACGTAGGGAAATATTTTCAACTAATGGAGCAAATGGCGAATCATCCCGCTGCTTTTTTGAACACATAGTTTTCGCAAAATCTCGAACATCTGCTGCTCAACAAAACTCCTCTTACTTCGGTTTTATTTCCATGCAATCCATCAACCTACTTTGGTTCAAAAGAGATTTACGATTATCGGATCACGTGCCACTTCAACTGGCAGTTGAGGACGGGCGTCCTCTGCTTTTGATCTACGTCTTTGAGCCATCGTTAGTTGCTGCACCTGAGTACGATGTGCGGCATTGGCGATTTGTTTGGGAGTCTTTGGAAGACTTGAATTTTTATTTGAAAAAATACGACACGCAGGTTTATGTTTTTTACGATGAGGTGTTGGAAGTCTTGGAGCAGTTAAATTCAAAATATGCCATCCAAAAAATATTCTCCCACGAGGAAACGGGTATCAAGGTGACTTACGACCGAGACAAAGCTGTGCAAAAATTTTGTCAAGAAAAGAAAATAGATTGGGTAGAAGCTCCAACTAATGCGGTGGTAAGAGGTCTGAAAAATCGTTTTGATTGGAAGGATTTATGGAAAAAATATATGAACGCAGCAACGGTCAATCCAGATGTGCAACAATCAAATTACGTAACGCTTTCGGAAGTTGATTTTGGACAACCGATCCCCGAAGCGTGGAAAACGCCTCACCCCAATTTTCAAAAAGGAGGGACTTCCACGGCACTCCGCTACCTGAATGATTTTTTTAAAAATAGAATCCACAACTACTCGCGCCATATTTCTAAACCCCTAGAAAGTAGAAGGGGCTGCAGCCGACTGTCGCCCTACATCACTTGGGGAAATTTGAGTTTACGACAAGTTTACCAAGCGCAAAAGCAGCACAAAAAATCAGTTCAGTACAAACGGAATCACGCTAATTTTGAATCCCGACTGCATTGGCATTGTCACTTTGTGCAGAAGTTTGAAATGGAGGATCGAATGGAATTTGAAAATTTGAATCGAGGATACAGCTTGCTAGAGCGTTCCGAAAATCAAGCCCACTTTGAAGCGTGGAAAAACGGTAAGACCGGCTATCCCATGATTGATGCTTGTATGCGATGTCTGGAAGCTACGGGGTACATCAATTTTCGGATGCGAGCGATGTTGGTTTCTTTTCTCACCCAAAATCTTTGGCAACATTGGAAAGAAGGAGCTACTTGGCTGGCGCAGCTTTTTTTGGATTTTGAACCAGGTATTCACTTTCCGCAGTTTCAGATGCAAGCGGGGGTTACGGGCATTAATACTATCCGAATGTACAACCCCATCAAACAATCACAAGACCACGATCCCCACGGAGTTTTTATCAAACAATGGATTCCCGAGTTGAAAAATGTTCCTACGGAATTTATCCACGAACCTTGGAAGATGACGACGATGGAGCAACAACTTTACAATTTTCATTTGGGGAAAAACTATCCTTTGCCCATCGTGGATCTGAAAGCAACTGCCAAAACAGCTAGAGAAAAAATATGGTCACATCGGAGTAATCCGCTGGTAAAGCAAGAGGCTAAGCGCATTTTGTACAAGCACGTAGTGCCGTCCAAGCAGAAGAACAGAACCTAACTTTAACGCTTTGAAATTTTATTGTTAGAAATTTGTTTTTGCCTAGAGCATTTGTGTCTTCCCTCCGTGAAGTTTCTTTTTTTCGAATGTTTAGTTGCTCTTCCCTGCACGCGTTTGCGCCACATTTTCCAACTACTCAGTTTCATCTCCGACCGCATCAACTTGATGACATCTTTTTCGGGTACTCCAAATTGCGCTTCGATGGCATCGAAAGGCGTACGATCTTCCCACCCCATCTCCACGATTCGATCCACGTCGCGCTCGGAGAGATTATATTTTTTTGTAATTTTCATGTATAAAAATTTTTAGTGGTTGTTGGAGGCAGAGAGGTGGGATTGGTTCTGCCTCAAAGATTTCTTGCACTATTTTCTGCAGAAAGTTTAACAACAGAATTCCTCATAATTAGAACCAATCACCCCCAGAGAAAGAAGACAAAACTGGAACTTCTATCAGCAGTTTTCTCTCTTCTCACTTCCCTTTAAAACATCCACGAAATACGATTGTTTAACCACTATGAAGAAACAACATTTACCAGAAAAAATTTGCGTAGTGTGTCAGCGACCCTTCAAATGGCGAAAGAAATGGGCGAAGGTGTGGGACGAAGTGAAGTACTGCAGCGAACGGTGTCGGCGCCATCGGAAGTCGGGGCTTCCTTCCTAAGTAAGTTATTTGAGAATGACGAATGACTCTGCTTTCAAGTATTGGAGTTGTATAATTTTTATGCGAAAAAAACCAACCAAATACCTCAGCAAGGAAGATGCGTTAAAAAAATTACAACGCTACTGTGCCTATCAGGAACGGTGTCACCAGGAGGTGCGCAACAAACTTTTGGAATTGCGCATCTATGGAGATGACTTGGAAGAGATCATTGCTGACTTGATTTCGGATAATTATTTGAATGAGGAGCGATTCGCAAAAATTTATGCAGGAGGAAAATTTCGCATCAAAAAATGGGGGAGGGTACGCATATTAAAAGAATTGAAATTGAGAAAAATTTCAGCGTACTCCATCAAAAAAGCGATGGCAGAAATTGACGAAGCGGATTACCTCAAGACCCTTCACGAAGTTTTTGATAAACGCTATAAAAACGTTATAGAACCCAACGAATTTAAATTAAAAGGGAATCTTGCGAAATACGCCATGTCCAGAGGATTTGAGACGAATATCATTTGGCGAGAACTGAAGAAATGGTCGCCTCCCTTGGATGGATGATTTGGAGAAGGGAAGAGAGAAGCGGGAAGAGTGAACACCCAAAACTGGATTTCTACTTCTCACTTCCCTCCTCTCTCCTACCGCACTAATCTGCCAAATATTCTTCAAGTGTTTTTATTTTTATCGGAGCTAGTTCGGCCTTAGCTAACAATTCATTTACGGCATTCATTTCTACTCGAAAGCCATTGAATTTTTCGTGGACAGTTTTCATTTTTCCTTCCAAAATTTTCAACTTATTCATCTGCCTTGCCGATGGTTGACCAGGATACTGACTGATCGCCAAAAATAAGGTAGAGATTTCTTCTCTCAACGCTTCGCCTTCGTCCACGTAAAAATCTCCCTCCATAGCGACCAACGAGGCTTTGTATTTTTCGACATCCGTCGCAAAGGTGGTCAGCCGTTTTTTCAATTTCTTTTTCACCTCACCTTCCGATAATTGCTGGGCTTGCTTGTGCATATCTTCCATGGCGTAGTAAGCATGCCCAAGATGATTCGTCATGTTGTATAATTTCATGGTTGCCTCGTGTTGTGTTTCTCGCTCCGCTACGGTATATTTTTCGTTGGGGTCGTAGGCTAATTTTACTTTAGTTTCGAAGACATCTTTTCCCTTTTTAATTTTTACAGTGTAATCACCTGCGGGTAAAGAAGGTGGGAAAATAGAACCAAATAATGCCATCCGATTGTTGGTAGGTGCTGCTTTCGGATTTTTCAGTCGAACGGGAAGCGGCACTAGATTGATGCCCGCACTTTTGCCCGCCGGGAGTTCTTTGATGAAATTCCCATCGGCGTCGAATACTTCCAGCGTCATACGACCGAAAGTATGTCGCTTCTTCATGTAGTAAGTGATGTAGGCATCGTTGCGAGGATTAGCACCGACAAAATTACCGGCACCGCCAAACCAACCTCCACCACGAGCAAGCGATAAGTAAGTGGGTTTGGTTTGGAAAAAATGGAGTTTGGAACTCACTACCTCCTTCGTTATCTGTCGTAACGGCGTAATGTCGTCCATGATAAAAACGCCACGTCCGTGAGTACCGACCACAACCGCATCCTCCCGTGGATGAATGGTGATGGCGCGAACACCGCTGTGGGGTATTCCGTTATCAAATCGTTTCCAAATATTTCCTCCATCAACGGAAATGTACAGCCCTCGTTCCAATCCTAAAAACAGAAGATTCGGCACTTGCAAATCCTCCCGAATGACGTGGGCGTATCCTTCCAATTGGTCTGTAACAAGAGATTTCCAAGTTTTTCCTAAGTCCGTAGTTTTGTAAATATAAATATTATCATCGCCGCTTTTGTGTCCGTCAATGGTGACGTAGGCGGTATTTTTATTGTGGTTGGAAGGTGCTACGCAAGTCACCCAAAGACCAGCGGGCAGATCGGGCATGTTAATAGAGACCTTGTCCCAACTCTTACCACCATTGGAAGTGACATGCACCAAGCCGTCATCCGTTCCTACCCAAATGATCTTTTCATCCAGGGGTGATTCTCCGATGGCGTAGATGGTCGTATTATTTTCGGCAGTTGAATTATCAATCGAAAGCCCTCCCGATTTTTTTTGCCGCTGCCGTTGTGGATCGTTGGTGGTGAGGTCAGGAGAAATTTTCTGCCAACTGTCTCCTCTATTTTCAGTTTTAAATAAAAACTGCGCTCCGAAGTACAATCGTTCGGGATTGTTGGGACTGATGTGCATGGGAGCGTTCCAGTTAAACCTGTAATCGGGTTCGCCTTCTTCGGGTAGCGGTTTGATATCTTTGCTTTGCCCATCGGACATATCGTACCGCACAATATTTCCACCCTGAGATTCTGCGTAAATGATATTTTTATCCATGGGGTGGCGAAGCGAATAGAAGCCATCCCCCCCATTGGTGAAAGTCCAATCCTTGTTTTCGATCCCTCCCGGTGATTCCGATGGCCCCACCCACGAGCCATTATCTTGGAGCCCGCCGTAGATATTGTAAGGTTCGTCGTTGTCCACGCTGATGTGGTAAAACTGAGATAGGGGCAAGTCATTGAACATCTCAAATGAGTACCCTCCGTCGAGCGAGCGATACGCGCCACCATCAGTTCCGACGACTACGTGTTTGGTATCATTGGGATTGATCCAAACGGCGTGAACGTCCGAGTGCACTCCACTCTGAATGGTGCGCCAAGTTTCTCCAGCCGTTTTTGTTACCGTTAAGTTGAGTCCACATTTGTAAACCTTATTTTCATCCTTAGGATCAATGACGATTCTCGAAAAATAAAATGGTCGTACTGTCACATTGAATCCACTCGCCACTTGCTGCCAAGTAGCTCCCGCATCATCAGATCGGTACATGCCTTTTTCTGCTTTTTTTTCACATTCAATGGTAGCATAAAGCACACTAGAATTGGAAGGAGCGACTTCGATAGCCATTCTACCTAATTTCCCCTTAGGCAATCCATTGTGGATTTTTTTCCAGTTTTTACCTCCGTCAGTAGTTTTGAACAATCCACTTCCCATACCTCCCGAATTAAAAAAATCGGGCGTTCTGCGGTGTTCCCACATGGCAGCGTAGAGGATATCAGGATTGTTTTTATCCATAGACAAATCTGCGCATCCTGTATTTTCATCTACGTACAAAACCTTTTCCCAAGTTTTCCCACCATCGGAAGTTTTGTAAACTCCTCGCTCTTCATTGCCTTTCCAGAGATGTCCTTGTGCCGCTACGTAAACGACATTTGGATCTTTGGGATGAATCTGAATTTTGGCAATGCGCTCCGTTTTTTTCAAACCTAAGTGATCCCACGTACTGCCGCCCGTGGTGGTGCGGTAGATGCCATCGCCGTAGGAGACACTATTTCTTACCCAAGGTTCGCCCGTACCCACCCAGACGGTATCTGGATGATTTTGGTCTATGGCGATAGCTCCGATTGATGGGGTATGCTCATCGAAGATGGGAGAGAAAGTGGCTCCTGCATCGTTGGATTTCCAGACCCCTCCGTTGGCGGCTCCTATGTACAAAATCTGAGGTTCTTGAACGACGGCATCCAGCGTAGTGACCCGACCACTCATCACGGCGGGGCCAATACTGCGAGCACTCATACCCCCGAAGGATACCTTAATCGCATCAGCTTGAGCTAGGGAAATATTTGAAAAAGAAAAAATGAATAGCGTAGAGAGCGCAACGTAAATGATTCGTTTCATCTTTTTTGTTTTTTGATTTGTTCGTTAATTTAATGCTTGTTGAAAGGAACTGGGAACAGCGCGTAGAGAAGATAGAATGTTGATAAGGGTATATCAAAAATAAAAAGACCCGTTGAAATACTCTTCATCAACAGGTCTTTTTTCGTAGGAGCAGTATTATTTTTCCTCCTTTTCTTCTTTTTCGGGAAACGCAAACATGGAAGCCTCTATCCCCTCTGGATTTAGCTCTATTTTATCCATAGTCATGGAAAATACTACCGCACCGTTTACTTTTTGTTCAGTCGTATGAGCCATCATTAGCCCGTCCACTTCTTGATAATCACTCATGTACATTTCCATTGCTTGTCCTTTTTGCGGACCGAAATCAATGAGCGCCTTAACCATGATCGGTACGTAATTGTCCATGTCAAAATAATAAAACACAATGTCTCCATCTTTTTTTATCATTTTTATTTTGTAGGCTTCTGCTCCATCTACTTCTTCCGTTCCGACTAATTCTACTTTATGCCCTTTCTTTTCGTAATCTATGAATTCATCTTGAAATTTTTGCTTACTCATTTGTCTGGTTTCTTCTTCACTTAGCTTTTGGGGATCTGGCCCACCCATGAAAGGATTAATCATCCAAGCCGTCTCACCGTCGTACGCTCGAACAAATTGTTTTCCCTGAAAATCAGTTTCTGATTTTTGGTAGGCGGGTTCCATGACATATACCGTAGTGGGCATCTCCATTCCTTGCATGGAAAAATTGCCAGACATCTTAATGGACTTAACTTTTTTCCAATTATCCTCTCCTCCGATATTTTCAAAATAAGTAGAAAGAATATCATCAAGTGATGCGTCCTGTGCTTGTGTAGCGGTGACGGTTAAAAACGAAAGCAGTAAAAAGCCGAAAAATTTGGTAAGTTTTTTCATCTGAATTTGAATTTAGTTGATATGAATTTTTATGAGAAATGAAAACAGCCGAGTTGTTTGATTTATAACGTTCCCATTTCTAAAACTAAAGTTG
>JBCCJE010000206.1:0-7736 GCA_039027925.1 Bacteroidota bacterium | reverse complement strand
CGAGGTTTCGGGACAGGCATCATTCATAATCAAAACTCACTTACTTCTTCTTTTAAAAAATTCTAACAATTTATTCACGTAAGTTTCATTAGTACGAATTGTAACTGTGTCTGCACCGATTTTGGTAAATGTAGTTTTAAAATAATCCATGTGCGATTGAAACCATTTGAGGTATTGTTGGCGAACGGACTTTAAAGAAGAATCAATCCACAACGCCTCCCCCGATTCTGAATCAATCGCTCTAATCAAACCTACATTCGGTAATTTTTCTTCCCTTGGATCAACAATGTGAATGCCTACTACGTCGTGTCTCCTTTTGGCAATTCGTAAAGGACTTTCGTAATTTTTAGTTAAAAAATCAGAAAGCACAAAACAGATACATCGCTTTTTGATCAAATTGTTGAGGTATTCAAACGCCACTCCCAGATTAGTTCCCGATGCTTCTGCCTCAAAATTGATAAGTTCCCGAATGATTCGGAGAATGTGTTGTTTTCCTTTTTTGGGAGGAATAAATTTTTCTACCTTATCCGAAAAGAAAATGACACCCACCTTGTCATTATTGTTCAATGCAGAGAACGAAAGTACTGCCGCTATCTCCGTGTTGATTTCATTTTTGGTTTGCTTCACTGTTCCAAAGAATGAAGACCGACTAACATCAATCAACAGCATTACTGTCAATTCTCTTTCTTCTTCAAATATTTTGACGTGCGGTGAACCCGTCCTCGCTGTCACGTTCCAATCTATATTTCTTACATCATCTCCGTAGTGATAATCTCTCACTTCACTGAACGACATCCCCCTTCCCTTGAAGGCACTATGATACTCTCCCGAAAAAATATGCTTGCTCAAGCCTTTCGTCTTGATCTCTATCTTCCGTACTTTTTTGAGTAATTCGTTGGTATCCATGGATAATGAAAAATTAAAAATGAAGAATTAATAATTGTTCTTACTACGTGTTTATCGTGTTACGGAAATTATTAATTTTTCATTTTTCATTGTTAATTATTACAGTTCGCGAATCCAGATATTTCGGTAGCTTACGGGGTTACTGTGATCTTGAAGAATTATTGGTGCTTTACCGTGGGCAATATTTTTAGGTTGACCGATGTATTCGGTAGTGCCTTTTAGTTCTACGTGATTTTGGATAAGTACACCATTGTGAAGAACTGTTATGTGGCCAGAAGAAACTTTGATACCATCTTTGTTAAACTTTGGAGCTGTAAAAATGATGTCATAGGTTTGCCACTCGCCCGGTTTTTTGCAAGCATTTACTAAGGGCATATGTTGTTTGTAAATAGAACCTGCTTGCCCGTTGGAATAGGTAGAACTAGTGTTACTATCCAAAACTTGCACTTCGTAGCGAGATTGTAAAAATACGCCGCTGTTTCCTCGGCCTTGTCCTTCACCCTCTAATTCGGTTGGACTTCTCCATTCGATGTGCAACTGACAATCCCCAAATTCTTTTTTGGTTTTGATATTTCCTTTGCCTTTCGCTACGGTCATCGCTCCGTCTTCTAGTTTCCATTCGGGTGCCTTTTCCCCCTTTAATGTCACCCACTCATTGAAACCAGAACCATCAAATAAAATAATGGCATCCGAGGGAGCTTGCATACTGGTTTTGCCAGGAGTTACTTTGCGAGGAACAGGCGACCATACTTCCGTTGCTTCGGGTTCTTTTTGTGAAAAAGTAAGTGGGAGCAGAAAAGCGTTGAGTAAAAGGAAAAGTATTGTTTTTTTCATAATGATTAAGTTTTGTATTTCTCAAACTTTTAGGAACTGAGGATGTCTTGTTTTATTGCTTTTAGTTCAGCATTCATGTGAAAATGAATCATGACGCCACTAATCACAGTTACATTTGTAAAGAATCCCGAATCAATAAATATTAATTCTGACAAATCAGTAATACTTTGTATTTCAAATCCAAACATGATTACAAAGAAAAAAATTAAAACTATACTTAATAAGTTAACGCTCTTGAACTGACTTAAAATTTGATCCACTTTTTTTTCGTCACTCTTTTGTGCTTCTAATTGTTTTAGAACAGAAGATTCATAAAATGAAAAGAGAATTAAGAATAATCCAAAGGCATAAATCAAATTAGAGATTTGAAGTACTAGCTGAAGAAGCAAAATAAGTGCTCCCATTCCTAGGTGATAATTTTTTAAGTCTTTTAGTTTCTTCATATTTTACTTTGTTCCTTTTAAACTAAATATCGTCATTTTTAAAAAATCGAGTGCTTTCGACCAATCTAAGTTTTGATACTCTAGTCCAAGCTTTCGAATATTATCGTAATAGTGTTTTCGATTTTTGTAGTAGTTCTTTTCCAAATCCACAGCAACCGCATCTTTTCCTAGATGCATTATTAAAAACCATTTTTCCAACAACCTTGCTGTTCTTCCATTACCATCTTGAAATGGGTGAATTTTGACAAAGACTAAATGAATCTGTGCTGCGTAAAAAAAAGTCTCTACGACTGATAAATTTTTACTGACAAGTTCATCTGCTTTAGAAAAAAAAGTATCAAGTGCAGCTTCTACTCTGTTCGGTTCACAAGCTACGTATTCAATTCGATCTTCCTCATTGATCACAAACATCGGATTATTTCTTACCCTTCCTCTTTGCTGCGTAGGCAGCAGATGTTCACTTAGGATGTTATGAGCTTCAAAAACATTATCAGCCGTAAGTGGATTGTTTTGGATAAATTCATAAGCCTTGAACAAATCTTCTGATTTCTTTGTGTAGTCAGGATTATAATTTACCATCAAAAACTTGTGCTTAAAAAAGCTATCAAAATCAATTTCTTCCCCTTCTATTTTGGAGGAATAAACGCTAGATACAGCATTGTAAAAATCAAAATAATCGACAGGTAACTGCTCTGCTTTTCTTTTTTTGATTTCTACCATTGGGTTAAAATCAACGGATACCACAAATTCTTTTTTCAACAAATCACTTATCATCTCATTTCGTTTATTTGCTTAATAGCTTGATAAAATCCTTTTTCAAATAAGGCTGTAGTTTTTGGTAAGGAATAGTTACACTCTGACGACCATAAATCATATTGAATTTTGTGCTAAAGCAAATACCATCTTTTCGAATGGTAAAAAACGGAAAGTCATTTTTTTTGATCCACTTTTTATAATCATCATTCGAGTACAGTTCATGTCCTCTGACTGCTTTCTTGATATAGTTTCGAATAAACTTTTTGTAGTCTTTTTCTTCCTTGAAAATATCCTCTAGGTAAATTGTACTATTTTTCTGAAAATCAAAATTAAAAGCAATTAGCTTTTGCCCGGGTGTCCAAGTGTTGCTAAAAGTCATAAAACCGCTGATGAGATTTTTTGAAAAATATTCTACCTCACTCCACGCGTAGCCTCGCTCCGAAGATCGAGTTTGGGGAGCGTTGGAGGTATTTTGTTTTTTTACTCGTTTAGCGTGATTTTCGCACGCTTTGACCCACGCTTCCGTTTCCTCGGTCATTCGCCTATTGAAGGTGGCATTGACAGTTTTCGGAAAAGTAATATCGTAGCCCGTGGTATAATCTGCATACTCCACACAATTGATTGTCAATCCATCAATGGGAGTCAGCACCTCTTTATTTTTGTAAGACGATTGTTCATCAATCATCGTCAAGCGATCTTTTTCCAAGCTGCCACTTAGCTTTTGTACGATAAGACCATCCTGATTTTTTACTTTGACTTCTATTTTTCCAGTACCGTTTATTTTTCCAAAAAGTTGATAAGAGATATTTTGTCTTTGGTAAAAAATCAACCCACTCAGCTTGGTTGCATTTTCCTTTTGCAAAATCATTTCAAACTTATCTTTTCCCAAGATGCCTACATATTTTCTAATCCATTTATTGTCTCCACAGAAGGAAGGAAACTTGGCTTCCATTTCGGTATGATGAAGGAGGATATCCCCACCCTGCGTTCCGTCATAATTTTTCCAACTTCCTTTGATCGTATTTTTAGTGATTTGCCCTTTGATGATTCCAGATACTTTTTGGTTGTTGTCTAATTCTTGCAGCACAATATTACTACCTTCCACTACCCCACTCAAATCTAGCTTGGTATCGCTGCGAAGAAATGTCATCTGACCTTTGCAAAGTTCACCGTCAAATCCTAATGTGACCGATATATCATTCAGGTCATCTATTCTGCCTTTATAGTGCTTTACCCATCTCAATTTTGTCCCTTTTTCAAACATAGACTCTACGTACTGTTTGGTATCCATTTGTCCCCAACTGTAAATAGGCAAAAGCAGCAACAATATTTTGATGGGAAAAAACCTCATGGGCAACTAAAAATTGAAAACCTACCTTTACCAGCAGGCAGATGAAAAATTGAAAATTTCTTTAACTCGCAGAGGACGCATTCATCATGCTTCGAAGTTCTGGGGCAGTCATTCATAATTTTTAATTCTCAACTTCTACGGCACTTCCACCGTATTCAGAATATCATTAATCACATCCACTTGAGATATATTTTCGGCTTCCGCTTCGTAGGTAAGTCCGATTCTGTGGCGCATCACATCGTGGCAAATATTTCTGACGTCTTCGGGAATTACGAATCCCCTTCGGTTGAGAAAAGCGTGAGCCTTAGCAGCCAATGCGATATTGATACTTGCCCGCGGCGAGCCACCGTAGTTGATGAGTGGGCGCAACTTAGCGAGTCCGTACTCCTCTGGCTGGCGAGTGGCAAATACAATATCCAAAATGTACTGCTCGATCTTTTCGTCCATGTAAACTTTGCGGACTACCTTTCTTGCTTTTATGATCGTTTCGGGTGCGACAACTTGTTGTATTTTTGGAAAACCGCCCTCTTGCAAATTTCTTCTGATGATTTCTCGCTCCTCTTCCTTGTTAGGATAGTCCACTAGCACTTTTAACATAAAGCGATCCACCTGCGCTTCTGGCAGCGGATAAGTTCCTTCCTGATCTATCGGATTTTGCGTAGCGAGTACTAGGAAGGGTTCTTCCAGATGAAAAGTATCATTTCCAATAGTCACCTGACGTTCCTGCATGGCTTCTAGCAAAGCACTTTGTACTTTGGCGGGAGCACGATTGATCTCATCCGCCAAAATGAAATTAGCGAAGATGGGGCCTTTTCGTACGTTGAACTCATTCTTGTTAGGATTGTAGATCATCGTCCCGATGATGTCCGCAGGAAGTAAATCTGGAGTGAATTGGATTCTACTAAACTCAGCGTTGATGGCTGACGAAAGCGTTTTGATGGCTAGCGTTTTGGCCAATCCAGGAAGTCCTTCCAATAAGATGTGCCCTTTGGTGAGTAACCCCAGTAACAGCCTTTCGATCATGTGGCTTTGCCCTACGATGACTTTGGAGGTCTCTTCATTTAATTTTTCTACAAATGCGCTTTCGATATAAATTTGTTGGTTCAGCGCTTCGATATCTACGGAAGTTTGCATTATAAATATTTTTACGATAGATGGTGGACGATAGACGAAAAAGCTATTGGCATTTCGTGAATCTTTAAATGTCGATTGCTTTTAAAAAGCCCCCAAAAATGAGAATTTTTTTGCAAAAACTACTGCCTAAGTTGACGAAACCTTGAAGGTTTTTGGTGTAGTTAAATTTTAAAATGTATCCATTATTGATTAGTGAGCGTAGTATCTACAATGGTAGTGTCAATCTTATGCTCTAAATTTTTGGAATCTGGAATTTCTTCGAATAAAGGTTTGATTTCCGTGGAATCTTTTGGTGGGATCACAATGGGCGTTTCGGGGCGAGGAGGCACATCTGGTTTAATTACAGTATCTACTCTCGTTCGTTTGGCTTCGGCTAACAAAATAGAATCTACCATCCGTTCGGCGATGACGATAGCATCATTTTTACACTTTTGCAGATGGGACTTTTTGCGTTCTTCTATTTTTTCGGCTACGGCTTTTTCGATACGTACTATTCTCTCCTCGTTGGTTTCGTCATTGGAAACAGCACAACCAAAAACTGATAAAATAACAATAAAGAGGTAAAAATAATGGCTCATTGGCGTGTTAGTTTTTCAATGGCTTCTAATCTTTTTCGTTTGATGGAGTCCACATTGTATTCAATTAAGCTATCCATTTTTAGTGCGCAAATGCTATCCAATTCTTCGTTGAAAGTTTTGATTCGGCGATTGAAAAGAGTATCCACTTGGGCTTTAAATTCCATCTCCTGCCCCAGTTTATCTTCAATGCAACTAGGATGCAAAATGCTAATGAGCATAAAAGCAATGATCGCAATCGGAACAGTATATTTCTTTTTGTGATTCACTTGTTACTTTTTATTGGGAAAAAGGAAGAGAGAACAGAGCAGAGGGCAGAGGTGTTTTTTAAACCTCATTCCCCACCGCTTTTTGCTGCTTTTCTAAAATGGCATTGATAATCAGCTTGGCGTGGTGACGCGTATTTTCAATAAATAGTTTGCTAGTGTAACGACCTGCATTGATAACCCCCGCGATGTAAAGATCAGACACATTGGTCTCGAGGGTCTCGGCATTGTGTACAGGTGTCTCGTAGCCATCTTGCTCAAACTCAATTCCGATATTTTTAAAAAATGTGTAATCAGGTTCGTAACCCGTCATGGCAAGGACAAAATCATTAGCAAGGCTTAACTTACCTTCGGGCGTTTGTAGCTGAACTTGATGATCTTCAATTTTTGTAAGTGTACTGTTAAAAAAGGCTTTGATGCTGCCCTCCTTAATTCGATTTTCGATATTTGGCTTGATCCAGTATTTTACACGTGGACTAATCGAATCTTTTCTGACAACCATAGTTACCTCCGCCCCTTTGTGGTACAACTCCAAAGCAACATCGCAAGCAGAATTAGCAGCACCAACGACGACCACTTTCTGACCGATGTACGGATGCCAATCGTCGTAGTAATGCTTTACTTTAGGTAACTCTTCTCCCTCAATATCAAGTTGCTTAGCAATGTCATAAAATCCGGTAACGACAACGACGGATTTACTTTTGTAGATACCTTTTGAAGTGTGAACATCAAAGATTTCGTTTTCCAGCTTGTTGATATTCAAGACCTTTTCGTAGAAATTAATATTCAACTTCCAATCTTGATTGACCCTACGGAAATACTCTAGAGCCTCCCTGCGAGTAGGTTTTTCATTATGAGAAATAAATGGAATCCCACCTATTTCCAATTTTTTTGAAGTAGAAAAAAAAGTCATATTGGTGGGAAAATTATAAATGGAATTTACCAACACTCCCTTTTCAATTACTAAGTATTGGAGTCCTCTTCTTTGCGCTTCAATGGCACAGGTCATTCCTATCGGGCCAGCACCCACAATGATCACATCATAACATTCTTTCATCATTATTTTATTAAATTTTGTACTCTGATGTAAAACGAAATATTTGCTTTTCGTTTGCAAAAATAAAAACTTCTTTAGTTAAAAACTTTAGGATAACATTTTAAAGGTGGGTTCTGTTTGGGAAGTAGTAGTTAGAAAAACTCAAATTGGATACATTAAGCAGTATGCGCATGTAGCAAATATCACTAACTCAAATACGAAGAAACCATATTTATTTTTTATTGCTTTTCGTTGTAATTTTAGTCTATTTGAGAAAACTACTCTTATGGATAATAATGCACCTCTAGCCAACTACGATGCTCAATGGAAAAAAATCATTGAGTACTTTCCAGAACATACCTTACAGCGACTTTTTCCCGACCTCGCCGAGCAAAGGGATTTTTCTAAGCCCATCACTTTTTTGGACAAAGAGTT
>JBCCJE010000205.1:0-7789 GCA_039027925.1 Bacteroidota bacterium | reverse complement strand
GATTTTTAGGGAGATGCAACAAAAAATACTGTCTCCACTTTTTGCCAAAACGAATCTTGTGTATTATCAAATTATCTTTTGGAGCAAGGAAATTGGACACAATTACGATGGGGATACGCAGTAATTCGTGAAGATTAGTGGCTATGGGCGTAAGGAGTAAAAGAACAATATAGGCAATGATAACGTATAATATAATAAACATCTGACTGGCTTTAGCAATTGCGGGCGAAATGTACAACCGCCCTTCGAACTATCCAAATAATGAGGTAAACAATTAATACTCGGTAGCTGCGTTTTATTTTTCAGCTATTTAAAAATTTACCCGAAAACTGTTTATTTATGAAACGACTATCTTTTTTTAAAGGACTAATGATCGGTATGATCTGGTCAGGATTATTTTGGAGTTTTGCCGCCTTGATTATGATTCGATGGGTTTTTTAGGAGGAGGGGGTGAGAGAGGAGAGATGAGTGATGAGAGAGGAGTGATGAGAGAGGAGTGATGGTTTTTTCAAGGTTTTGCTTGTGGTGATTTGGGCGTGTTTTTTTAACATTATTGGACATATTTTTATAAAAATTAGAAAAGCGAATCAAAGTCTTGATTCGCTTTTCTAGTTTAATTCCAAGAGATTTTAAGTCTCTCAATTCATAATTCCCCGAGGTTTCGGGGCAGGGATCATTTATAATTCATAATCCTTAATTCATAATTTTTAAAGTCTTTCGGGATTAGCATGAACCGCTAGGCAGTCACTTATTTTCTCCAGAAGGTCTTCTTGACCAAATGGTTTGCCGACGTGGTCGTTCATCCCGAAGAGCTTGGCTTTTTCTTTTTCTGTCAAAAATGCAGAAGCCGTAAGTGCGATGATAGGCATATCTCTTTTTCGGGGATCAGGATTTTTTCGAATCTCTGCCGTAGCTCGGTAGCCATCCATTTTTGGCATTTGAATATCCATCAAGCAAAGATCGAAGTACATTTTGTCAATAGCCTCCAATGCTTCCAATCCATTGTCGGCAGTCACTACGTCAATATTTAATTTTCGTAACAATTTGGCTACCACCAGTTGATTGATTTTGTTATCCTCCACTAGCAAAATTCTATTGCCCGCCAAGTGATCAAATGTTTTTCTTTCGGTTTCTTTCGATTTGGTCTCCACGGGTTTTTCGTCAGCAATTTTGAATGGAAGATAAAGCGTAAAAGTCGTACCTTGACCTACTCTAGTTTTGCCTTCGATTTTTCCATTTTGTAAATCTACCAATCGCTTGGTGATCGCTAGTTCAAGGCCTGTGCTTCCGTACCCTTCAAACATATCGGAGGCCTTGCGCTTAAAGTTTTGGAACATCGCTTCGAGTTGTTCCTGTTCCATACCTTTACCCGTATCCCGAATCGTCAACACTACCGTCATATCTTTTTTGGACATCTCGTGCAGTTTTGCGTTGATGTTGATGGCTCCTTTCTCCGTATTTTGAATACTGTTATTTATCAAGTTGGTCAGGATCTGATTTAACCTGACTGGATCGCCCGTGACAAACTCTGGTACTTTGGTATCCATCGTAAAATCGAGGTTGATATTTTTATCCTCGGCTGGTAATTTGAACCGATTGATGACTTCCTCAAAGGTTTTGCGGATGGAGAAGTCTCTTTTTTCCAAGGTGATTCTTCCCGCTTCAATTTTAGAATAGTCCAGCACATCGTTGATAAAGACTACCAAATTATTAGCCGAAAACTGAAGTGTGCGCAGGTGCTCTATTTGCTCGGGTCTTGGATTTTCCTCCAGTAGCAGGTGCGTCAATCCCGTGATGATATTCATAGGCGTACGCATCTCGTGCGCCATGGTAGCTAGGAAGCGATCTCTGGCAAATGAGGATTGTTCGATGCTCTCGCGCTCTGCCATTTCGGTGACCAGTTTGCTATTGAGGACATCAAGATTTTGATTTTTCTCCTCCAACAAATCGTGCTGATGTGCAATCTCTTCTTTTTGTCTTTTGATCTCCTCGTTCATGTTGCGCAGTTTGGTATTGTCTTTTTTCTTCTGCACGTAACTTCTGTACAAACTCACCATAAATAATGCCCCCAATCCCATCAGCGCAAAGAGGAAATAATTAAATTTCTTATTGTAAGTTTCTTTCTGTTTTAGTTGTGCGATTTCGGTTTTTTGCTTTTCGGCGGCAAACTCCGACTCGTACTTGGTAGTCAGTTCCAGCAGGGCGGTTGATTTTTCGTAACTGAATAATTCCTCTTTTTCTTTGACATAAGCAATTTGATTTTGGTAGGCATTCTGATAATCCTTCATGGAGAAATACGCATCAGAAATACTTTTGTAAATGTCTTGTTTTCCAGGCTGAGTTTCTAGCTGCTTCAATAAAGCCACCGATGCTTCCAGATTTTTTTTAGCTGCCGCATTTTCACCGAGTTGGCTGTAGATGACCCCGTCATTTTTGTAGCATTCTGCTATGCCTAGTTGGTCATTCAAATCTTGCCGAATGCCCATTGCTCTTTCGTTGGCATCTAGTGCTTCGTCTAGCGAGCCCTGAGCGATGTGCGTCAAGGCGATGTGATTAAAATCTTTGGACAAACCATTCATATCTTCAATCGAACTGTGCAAATCCAAAGACATATTATAGTAAACCAACGCACCTTCGTAATTACCCAGATCGGTCAGTATCCCTCCGATGTGGCTAGCGATAGCCGCCGCACCTTTGTAATCTTTGAGGTCTCTCCTGATGCCAAATGCCTTATCGTAGTGTTGCTGAGCCTTTCCGTATAATTTTTTAAAGAGGTACAGATCCCCTAAGTTTTTATTCGTTTCCGCAGCCCCGTGCCAGTCTTGAATTTCTTCCCGCATGGCGAGGGCATTCACCAAATTTTCTTCACTACTCTCGGGATCTTCTTGTTGGAAAAAAACTACTCCGATGTAGTTTTTAGAGGTAGCGATACCTTTTTTATCCTCTAGTGTATTTCGAATTTTTAAAGCATTGACGAAATACTTCATGGCGTTGGTGTAGTCATATTTTGCCTGACAGATTAATCCTAATCTATCGTTGGCTTCCGCTATCCCCGCTTGAAAATTAATTTTTTGGGCGACTTCGTAGGCTTTGGATGCCAAGGTGTTAGCATCGTTCAATTGCTTTTTTTGAATCAAGTCGGAAGCAAACTGATTGAGGCTGTTCACGTAGATTTCCCCCGATTGCCCCTCGACGGTAGCGAGCAAACTATCTACCGTAGAGCCATTGATCACATTAGGATTGAGGAATAAAAACAAGCTAAAGGCAAGTATGGAAAGATATTTCATTTTCTGCATTTAAAAATTTTAATGAAACTGGATTTTCTTAAATTAATCTGTGGATAATTAATACTCCAGCATTACATGGAATTCAATCATATTAAAATAATACAAATTTGATGCCGTTTAGAGGTAAAGCATCCACGGGGTGGGTTTGATTTTTATCAGTTTCATTTTGTGCAGAAAAAAGGAGTTTTAGACATCCAGATCTTGGGTTAATACATTTCTTTTAATTTTCTCAATAGCTTCATCATCTTCACATTCAGAGCGGGATTTACATTAAAAAAGCGGTTATTGATTTTTATCCAATCTTTTTCTTTCTCGACGGTGTTCAAATCTCGATAAAATACTCGTTGAGCTTTTTCAAAATGAGCTTTCCAGTAGATACCTTTTTCGGTCATAGCAAAACCTTCTTTGCAAGAGCCAAAAATAGTTTGATCGGTGATGAGCATAATTTTTTCATCCTTATCGGGAAATAAAAAAGCCTTGCTGGCATTCTTTAATTTTTGGATGGGCATGACGACAAAATCAACAAAGTACGTTTCGTTTTCATTTTCCAAATCCAAAAAATCAAGGATCATCGTTTGGAGGGATACCGATGCTCGGGTAGCATCATGGTAGGCAAGTATTTTTTCGGGAAGATCATGTACGTTGAGATCGTAGCAATACCGAATGATGAAATGATCTAGGAGTTGACTAAAGTTTTTGGCAAGCAAATGATCCACCTTGTGTTGAATTTGTCCATCCTGTTTGGCGTGAATTAGGTAGGCTTCCTCTGCCAGTTGTCCTAGCCTTACGTCAAAGCGATGCCCAAAATCCGAATGGTAAAAACGATCTAGGTAATCGTCGTACTTAGTCGGGGCTTGCTCTTCCTCCACACGCTTTCGGAGTGCTTGAAAAAAATAAGCCTTAATATCGGGTGCTAGGCTGGTAGTGTCTTCAAAATGGAGTGGATATTTGATTTCGTAGGCGTGCTTGTGGTTGCCATCATTGGTCAAAAAAACCTTAGCGCCGCAATGGTGACAAAACCGCGCATCCTTGATGAGGATAGTATTACAATGGTTACATTTTTTCATAATCTAATCAAAAGTAAACATTTCAGGCAAGCCATAACAAAAATCTTGCATTTGTTATATTCGGCTAAAGCACTTAACTTTATCCCAATTCTTTGCTACTATTTTCTTGCCCAAAACCTAATTTTAAAAAACAAACATTAATAATCCTTTTTGAACAAATCTCAATTACCATGAGTTTAATGCGCCGATTCTTGCCCATTGCCCTCCTCACCCTTTTCAACTTTTCCTTCTTAACTTTTATTTCTGCCCAACGATCCATCGAAGGGGTGCCCATTAGTTTTTCTCCAAAATATGCGGATATTTTCGCTAGCGATACGGAAGCGGTTCAAGTGCCAGCGTTGAATATGAATCGTATCAAAGCGGAGGATAAGCAAAGTCCGTCCAATCGTTTTGCTGCGCCCGTTGCGGTAGATTTTAATACAAAAGATCACGGAACGTGGTACGACCTAGAAGACGGCGGAAGGGTTTGGAAATTAAAACTGAAGGCCGACGGAGCACTAGGATTGTTTATTTTTTACAAAAACTTTTACCTACCCAACGGTGCTCGACTCTACGTGTATGACGAAAATAAGCAGAAAGTCCTGGGCGCATATTCTAATCTGAATAATTCCCCTTCGGGAAAATTTATGACTGGAATGATTGAGGGGACTACCGCTATCATTGAATACTACGAACCTTGGTACGCCAAGCGTCAAGGGCGGCTGGAGATCAATCAGATCATGCAGGCTTACGATCGAGAGAAGATGGAATCTGATTACGAGTTTCAGGTGCATACTGGTTTTGGACAATCTTTACCTTGCCACGAGAATATCAATTGTACGGCGGCAGCCAATCTTCAAGATCAAAAAAGAGGGGTGGTTAGGATTATGACCATCTTCAATACGGGATTGGGCTGGTGTAGTGGCTCGTTGATTAATACGACCGAAAATGATGGCTCACCTTATATATTGACTGCTAACCACTGTGGATTTTTGGGAAATAACATTGCGGATTTTGCGATGTGGCGATTTGATTTTAACTACGAATTTCCCACTTGTACGAGCACTTCGACTGAGCCTATTTTCCAATCTTTACTAGGTTGCGAGGTATTATCTGGTCAGCAGATTTCGGATTTTCTTCTGTTAAAATTATCTTCCAATATTCCTTCCAGTTATAATGCCTACTTCAATGGATGGAACCGCCAAGTGGCAGTTCCCGATAGCGCACATCTGATTCACCATCCTTTCGGTGATGTCAAAAAAATATCTATAGATACCCAAACGCTGGAAAGCTATCCTCACATCATCAACTGGAACGATAGCGTCGTGACACCCCCTCACTCTCATTTTCGGTCGCTTTTGGATTTGGGTACCATCGAGGGAGGTTCTTCGGGTGCACCTTGTTTTGATGTTAATGGAAATATTGTTGGACAACTCCACGGTGGCGTTGCCAACTGCAATACCATGATAATTTATCACGGAAAATTTTCTACATCGTGGGCCGAAGGGCAAGACTCTACCAGCAGATTGGATTATTGGTTGGATCCCAACGAAACGGGCACACTCAATGTGGGAGGTATCGAAAATCCACTTTTGCTGAATGGCGCAAATGTATTTGGAAAAATAGCCAAGGAAAACGGTACGCCCGTGACGGGGGTAGAAATGCAAGTGACTGGCCCTGGTAGCACTAACTCCACAAATGCGAATGACGGAAAATTTGAAATCGTGGACTTAGAGATTGGGAACAGTTTTACAGTAAAGCCTTTTCGTAACGACAATCACAAAAACGGGGTCAACACAATAGACATGTTACTGATGCGGCAGCACATCTTGAATATTGGCGCTCCACTTTCTCCCTATCAGATCATTGCGGGCGATGTCAATCGAGATGGGGATTTGAATACTTTTGATATGCTATTGGTGAAAAAAATAATTCTCGAATGGGATCAAGAGTTCGCCAACAATACTTCTTGGAGGTTCATTCCCGCAGATTACGTTTTTGCTGATCCCACCAATCCGTTCAATGAACCTTTTCCCGAAATGCACCTTTACGATCCGCTATTGGCTACCATGAACGATCAAGACTACATTGCCATCAAGGTTGGAGATTTGAATAATACTGCCAACTAGGATGTAAATACATTGTTAACCAAAGAAAAAGTCCTTACAAATTTTATCGTTTGTAAGGACTTTTTCTTTTTCTAATTCGCAGAACTTTAGCAAATTTGCACCAAAATTATAGCAATAGTTTTTCATCAAGGTTAAAACATCCCGACAACATGAATAATAAAGAACTAGCGAAAAAATTAGATCACGCTTTCCAGAACGTAGCGGCCATTCCACAAATCAGCACTATCAAACCCATTACGGAACAAGACGGTTACGATATTCAGAAAGAGTCCATGCAGAAAAGGTATCTTCGGGGAGAAAAAATGCTCGGTGTACACTTGGGATTTACGAGTGAGGAAAAGAGAAAAAAGCTAGGGGTAGATCAAATTATACTTGGACAACTAACAAGTTCGATGCTGATTCAAAAAGGGGGTGTCGTCTTGTTGGAGCATTTTCTTCGTCCGAGGGTGCAGCCCGAGTTATGTTTTTTAGTGAAAAAAGAAATCAGTGAGGAAATCAAATTGGAAGAAATAAAAGAGTACATCATTGGCGTAGCACCCGCTCTACAAATCACCGACTCACGTTACCAAGGCTTTAAATTCCACCTACCCGACGTCATCGCCGATAACTGTTTCTCGGCTGGTTTTGCGATTGGAAATTGGAGTGATCTGGAAACCCCAATCGAAAATCTCACCATCAAACTCCAAGATGGAGCGGAAACCCTACTCTCAGGATCATCAAAAACTATCCTCGGCAATCCTTACCAAGCAGTAGTAGAAGCAGCCAAATTGTGTCAAGTACTGGGGCTAAAATTAAAGCGCGGCAGTTACATTTTGGCGGGGGCGGCTACTGCTTCCGTAGAGTTGCAAAAAGAACAACACATCAAAGTGGAAGTAGAGCAACTAGGGCATACATCTTTTGTTACTCGATGAGATGGATATAGTGAGGGTTTACGATAGTGTATGTCACGCAAAGTTCGCAGAAGACTGGTAATCAACACTTTGCGCACTTTACGTGCTTTTTGCCCAGCAATTCTCAATTTGGCTATTCGATCCTGATTTGATACATATCAGCGATGCAAAAAAAGATTTGCATCATGTTTTTACAAGGAATAATCTTAAAAACAGCTCTGATACTTTCCCAAAATTTGAGTCTGGTTTTAAGTTCTTGTAAGATTTTTTTGAAATATTGACAGCTGCTTTGTTGGATTTGGTCAACATAAAAAGCCAACATCATCAAATAAGCAAAGATGGTACAAAGGTGTTCTTTGCCATGTCCAAAGTTGTGTTCAAAATTGTAGTCTTGATTCTTGAGCGTATTAAAGGTTTCATTTTCAATCTTCCAACGG
>JBCCJE010000204.1:0-7823 GCA_039027925.1 Bacteroidota bacterium | reverse complement strand
TTAGTGTATGAGACTACTGATCATGAGGATAGCTTATTTCCCCCAATTACTATTGTGTTTAGGATTTTTGCTTTGGAGTTTTTCGTCATTTAGTCAGCACCAAACGCAAACTATTCGGGGAAATGTCCTCGAAACACATTCCAACAAATCATTGATTGGCGTATCTGTATATATTCCAAAACTGGAAACGGGAACCACCTCCGATATGGACGGTACGTTCCGATTAGAAAAAATACCTGTTGGGCGGTACAGCCTAGTTTTTAGCTACACGGGATACGAGACTTTTGTGATTACCGAAGTCCTACTGGAATCGGGAAAAGAGCAAGTCCTAGAAGTACAACTCAAACCCTCCCCCGTGAGCTTAAAAGAAATTGTGGTGAAGGGAACAGTACCCAATTGGCGAGAGAAGATTTTTCCGCCCGCCGAAGTTTTATCCCTCGAAGAAACCCTCCGATTGCCCGCTACGTTTTTTGATCCCGCTAGGTTGGCTTTTTCCTACGCAGGTGTGGTCTCCAACAGCGACCAAGCCAACCATATGATAATCAGAGGCAACTCTCCCAACAATATGGGATGGCGTTTGGAAGGAGTAGAAATCGTCAATCCCAACCACTTATCCAACGCTGGCACCAACTCTGATCGCCCTTCCGTCAATGGCGGCGGCGTCAATATCTTGAGTGCCCAATTACTGGGCAACAGTACTTTTATGCGAGGAGCTTTCCCAGTAAATTACGGAAATATTTTATCTGGTGTGATGGATATGAATTTTCGAAAAGGCAACGACGAGCGGTACGAATTCACGGGGCAAATTGGAGTGACGGGCGTTGATCTTGCGGCGGAAGGCCCTCTTTCCAAAAAATCCGATGCTTCTTTTTTAGTCAATTATCGCTACTCCACTTTGGGGCTGCTGAGTGCCGCAGGAGTGGACCTGGGCGATGAGACGCAGACTTATCAGGATATAGCTTTTCATACTTATTTTCCATTATCCAAGGGGGGGCGACTGACATTTTTTGGTTTTTCGGGTACGAGTAGTAATGACTTTGACGCCAAAGAACCGCGCGCATGGGAAATCCAAAAAGATCAATTCAACATCAACTACACGTCCTTCACCAATGTCATCGGCACCAAATTATTTTATCCCATTTCTGACCAATGGAATTGGAATCTAGTGGCTGCTTACTCTAGTTCTGATACTGATCGAGATGCTCAGTTGGGCACGGCGATAGATTCCGTCACGCTTGCTTTTCAACCCTTCACGGAGGACGAATTGATGCAGCGAAAATTTTCTTTTGATACTTACCTAAACTACCGTTTATCTGATCGAAGCAAACTCCGCCTCGGTGTGGTGAATACTTGGATCAAGGAGAGACAACTGCTTACGGAAGCATTTTCGGATGCAAGTTTTGGTGGCGTATTGGAAGGTAATTTTTTGCAGACCTACGGAAACTGGCAGTACGAATTGTCAAGGCTGACGTTGGAGTTGGGCGCAAGGTCGGTTTTCTTTACCTTCAATGAGACCACTTCTTTTGATCCGAGAGCTAGTATAAAATGGGATTTTGGAAAAAAACAAAGCCTAGGTGTTGCCTACGGAAAAGAGAGTCAACGACAACTAGCGCAAGTCTATTTTCCAACGGCGGGCACTACCGAAAATGAAAATTTAGAACTCACTAAGGCACACCATTTTTCTTTGGTTTACCAAAAATTATGGAAAAGAAATATTCGATTGCAGATCGAAGGATTCTACCAAGCACTCTTCGATGTTCCCGTTGCTCGGTCGGCATCCAATTCTTTTTCTGTCCTCAATATTTTTGAAGTAGGTGAAATTCCAATTTTAGAAAATGAAGGAACGGGACAAAACTACGGCGTGGAGGTAACTGCTCAACAATACTTTTACAAAAACTGGTTTTGGCTGGGAAATGTAAGTTTGTACGAGTCGAAGTATAAAGGTTCGGATGGCACGGAGAGAGATACCCGGTTCAACGGCAATTACATTTTGAACGCTACGGTAGGCAAAGAATTTCCCTATAGCAAGAAGGGTAAGGATTACATCTTGGGGGTGAATGTGCGTACTAATCTAGCGGGAGGATTAAGAGAATCTCCCATTGATGTAGTGGCGTCGGCGCAAAGTCAAACTACCGTACTCGACGACACTAATGCCTTCACGGTGCAGTTGGATGATTATTTTAAAACGGATTTGAGAATCTATTGGAAAAGAAATAAAGTAAAGTTTAGCTCTACCTTAGCCCTTGATATTCAGAACGTTACGAATAGGAGAAATCCATCATTCCAGTACTTTGACACTTTTCTAAGTCGAGTTGAACGAGAATTTCAACTAGGACTCATTCCCATTTTAAGTTACCGAATTGAGTGGTAAACCCTTCCAAAATAATAGCTAAAACCAATACCATGAAAATAGCTAACATTGTACTTACAGTTTTATTTTTTCTTTTTGCCGCTGCCCAGTTGAATGATCCCGATCCTTGGCTGTGGGTAGTTATTTACGGTTTGGTAGGAGGGGTGTCCGCTGCGGCTATCGTCAAAAAATACAACAAACTGATGATCTATTTTGGAATTGCAGTTTGTGTGTTAGGTATTGGGATTTTATTTCCAGAACTCATTAGTTGGATTCGAATGGGCACGCCCAACATTGCGGAGACCATGAAAACTGATCGCCCCTACATTGAGTTCGTAAGGGAATTTTTTGGATTGTGGATTTGCTTAGCAGCATTGGTTTTTCATTTTTTTCGAATGAGAAAATTGGAGAAGGGATGATTTTTTTAGAGTTATGTATCGTCCCTCTGGGACTGTAAGATTATACGAAAAATTTAATCTTTAACTGCTACCTATATCTCGCACCTCTGGTGCTCTCTAATTTGGATAGTCCCAGAGATAACACTTGCCAGCCGGTAGGTGGGTGGGTGTCGGTAGCATTAAAGATTTCAAGTTCATTCACATCCGATTACCAGAGGCACGGCACATTGCTAGATAGAGCGTTACTAATTGTTAATTTCTAATTTGCTGAGCTATGGCCCATGAAAATAATAAAAAGGGGTGGCAGATTGAAGGTCTGCGATAGTCATTTATTCTTGAAATTATGAGCAATGTCACAGACTTCCAGCCAGTCATTACCCTATTAATTATTCCATAGGGCGATGCTCTGTGTTAGCACATGCAAGGCTTTCAGCCTTTTACCGTCAAACGTTATAATCAGGAAATTTTAAATAAAAAATTATACATGAAAAAAAATATTGACCAACGTGTAAATGAATTGTTAGAAAAAATGACCATTGCCGAAAAAGTTGGTCAGATGACTCAGGTGACATTGGATGTAGTGCTCAAAGGCAGCCCTTATCATCCCGAAAAACCTTACGCACTTGCAATGGACAAGTTAAAAAATGCGATTGAAAAATACGCCATTGGTTCCATCCTCAATGTTCCGACAAGTGAAGCCTTGACCAGAGAGCAATGGCATTATGTTATTTCTACCATTCAGGATTTAGCCACAAAAAATACACGCCTAGGCATTCCGATTTTATACGGAATTGATACCGTTCACGGAGCAGGCTACACCAAGGGCACGACACTTTTTCCACACCAAATCGGAATGGCTGCTACTTGGAATCCTACTTTGGCGGAGGAGGGAGCGGCAGTTGCTGCTTACGAAACGAAGGCATCAGGTATTCCTTGGGTGTTCTCTCCCGTTCAGGATGTTTGTCGAAATCCCTTGTGGGCAAGGATTTACGAAACTTTTGGAGAAGATTCCTACCTCTCGGCCGAAATGGGAAAAGCGATGGTCAGAGGATACGAGGGCGATGATATGGCGCATCCCGAAAAAGTAGCGTCCTGCCTAAAACATTTCTTAGGCTACGGGATCCCTCTGAGTGGAAAGGATAGAACGCCAGCGTGGATTCCAGAGCACTATTTACGGGAGTATTTTTTACCTCCTTTCCAAGCGGCCATTGAAGCGGGAGCACATACTATTATGATTAATTCTGGAGAAATTAACGGCGTACCTGTACATGCGGATAAGCATATTTTAACCACAATCCTTCGGGAGGAAATGGGATTCGAAGGAGTAGCCGTTACCGACTGGGAGGACATCAAATATTTGCACACTCGGCATCGAGTGGCAGCTTCTCACAAGGAGGCAGTACGATTAGCGATTGATGCAGGGGTAGATATGAGCATGGTGCCCGATGATTTGAGCTTTGCGGATCACCTAATTGATCTGGTCAATGAAGGAGCTATTTCGGAAGAGCGACTCGATTTGTCTGTTCGAAGAATTTTAAAATTAAAATTCGAATTAGGATTATTTGAAAATCCAGTTCCCACCGAGCATTACGGGTACGGCCAATTTGCTTCCACCGAATTTTTGGAAAAGGCAAAACAAGCCGCCGCCGAATCCATCACCCTGTTAAAAAATGACCACAACATCCTACCACTCGATCCCTCCAAAAAGATTTTAGTGACGGGGTGGGCAGCGCAGTCCATGCCTAGTTTGAACGGCGGTTGGTCTTACGATTGGCAAGGAAAATCAAGTGCTACTTTTGCCAAAGATAAAATGAATGTGTTAGGTGCTATTCGAAAAGAAATAGGAGAGGAGCAGGTGCTTTTTGCCGAAGGCTGTAATTATGATAATGTAACTACGCTTGACGAAGCTATCGAACTTGCCAACGAAGTAGAGCACATCGTACTTTGTTTGGGGGAAAATTCCTATACCGAATTTTTTGGAGATATAAATGATCTGAATTTGCCGGCTGCCCAAATTCAACTGGCACAAGCAATGATAAAAACTGGAAAACCCATCACTTTGATTTTGCTGGAAGGAAGACCGAGGATCATTTCTGATTTTGTGGATGACATCGGAAGTGTCTTGTTAGCTTATCATCCCGGTCAAGAAGGTGCAAGCGCAATCTCGGATATTTTGTTTGGAAAAATAAACCCCAGCGGCAAGTTACCCTACACTTATCCTCGATACGCCAATGCACTGATGACCTACGATCATAAGCACGCCGAGACCATCGAAATTCAGGGAAGCGAAGTGCCCTTTCGTCCACAGTTTGAGTTTGGACACGGAATGAGCTACACTTCTTTCGAATACGGAAATTTATGGTTAGAAAAATCAGAACTCACCACCGAGGATGATCTCCAAATTGCTTTAACTGTAAAAAATACGGGCGAGCAAGCGGGTAAAGAAGTTGTCCAAGTGTACGTCTCCGATGAATACGCCAGCATCACCCCTTCGGTAAAACGACTGCGAGCATTTCAAAAAATCCACCTCGAAGCGGGGGAAGAAAAACGAGTTCAGTTTTCTATTCCGATGAAGCGAATGGCTTTTGTCAATGCCCAAAATAAATGGACATTGGAGCAAGGGAAATTTACCGTGAGGGTAGGAGGGATGGTGGGTGATTTTGATTTGAAGGTTTGAGAAATTTTTACAATGAATAATGCCAAGAAATAGTAATCCAAATATGAAATTTTGCCAGATGAGAACGGTTTGTTATGTTTACATAATATTCATTGTTCCCCAAAATTTCGTAACTCATAATCCCCCGAGGTTTTGGGGCAGGCACAATCCATAATCATAAATCTACAACAAAATCCCTGTGACTCCCGAACGCAAAGCAAAATTCAGAGCCGTAGTAAAAAACAGACAATCCAACCTCACCGTAGTTTTGGAGAATGTCCACGATTTGCACAATATCGGGGCCGTCATGCGAACGTGTGATTCGGTGGGTATCAAAGAGATTTACGTGTTATATACCGAAGCGAATTTGGATCAAGAACATTTACAGTTGGCGGCCAGATCATCGTCGGGAGCGCGCAAGTGGGTAGATGTTCGGTACTTTACCAAAATCAAACCCTGCTTTGAGCATCTCCGAAAAAACTACGATTACATTTTTGCTACCCATTTGGACGAAGCAGCCCAATCACTTTACGATTTAGATTTGACCCAGTCGGTGGCTCTCGTGTTTGGCAACGAGCACGAAGGCATCAGCGAGGCCGCCTTAAAATGGTGCGACGGAAATTTTATTATTCCGCAGGTCGGCATGGTGCAAAGTCTAAATATTTCGGTAGCTTGTGCAGTCTCCATCTATGAAGCCAAGAGACAAAGAATAAACAAAGGGTTTTACTCCACTTATCCAACGCTCAATGAATCAGAACAAGAAATCCTGTACCAAGACTACGCTCGCAGACACGAAATGAAAATTAAAAATAAATCAGTAAAACGAATGAACGATTGATTGATGAAGTTTCCTCATTTTTCTCAGCACGATCAGATGGACTGTGGGCCCACTTGCCTGCGAATGATCGCCGAGTACTACGGAAAATCCTACAGCTTACAGTACCTGCGGGAACATAGTTACGTGGATCGGGAGGGAGTCTCCGTGGAGGGCATTTGTGAGGCTGCCGATCATATTGGTATGAGCAATCTGGCGGTGATGATTCCATTGGAGGACGACGGGGAAGGAGGATCTTTACAAAATGCACCGCTGCCGTGCATCGCTCATTGGAAGCAAAACCACTTTATCGTCATCTATAAAATCACGAAAAAATATGTCTATGTGTCAGATCCGGCGAGAGCGCGCTTGAAATATAAAATTGCGGACTTTAAAAAAGGATGGATACAGGATGACGACAAGGGGGTGATTTTGGTTTTGGAACCCACCCCAGAATTTTATGCCAGAGAAGGAGAGGAGATCAGCAAGACGGGACTTTCCTTTTTGTTTCGATATTTGCGCCCCTACCGAAAACTGATTGGGCAGCTTTTTCTGGGGTTGATTTTTGGAAGTTTTTTACAATTAATTTTTCCTTTTTTGACCCAAAGCATTGTGGATGTCGGAATCGAAAATCGGAACATCAATTTCATCTACCTCATCCTAGCGGCACAGCTCGTTTTATTTTTTAGCCAACAATCGGTCAATATTATTCAGAGTTGGATTTTACTGCACATTGGTACTCGGGTCAACGTGGCGCTGCTTTCTGATTTTCTCTTTAAGCTTATGAAGTTGCCCATCGCTTTTTTCGATTCCAAAATGACGGGAGACCTCCTGCAACGCATTCAGGACCACAAGCGCATCGAGTTATTTTTGACGGGATCTACCCTGTCTGCCGTCTTTTCATTTTTCAATTTGATTGTGTTTGGGTTTATTTTGTTTTTATACAACAAGCCCATTTTTCTCATTTTTTTGGTCGGAAGTATTTTGTACATCAGTTGGGTTTTTATTTTCCTAAAGAAGCGCAAGGAAGTGGATTTCTTAAAATTTGAGCACTTGGCGGAAAACCAAAATAAAACGATTGAACTCATCCAAGGGATGCAAGAAATCAAACTACAAAGTAGCGAACGCAAGCGGCGGTGGGAATGGACAGAAGTACAAGCCAAACTTTTTCGGGCAAATATTCGGTCGCTCACCATCACGCAATATCAAGATACGGGTACGGGAATCATCAATCAGCTCAAAGATATTTTGATCTCATTTTTTGCTGCCAAATCCGTGATTGACGGGGGGATGACCTTGGGGATGATGCTCGCTGTACAGTACATCGTAGGACAACTGAATGCGCCGCTCCTACAGATGGTTAATTTTATCAGAAGCAGTCAGGATGCCTCGCTGAGTTTAGAACGATTGGGAGAAATTCACAACAAAGAAGATGAAGAAAAATCCACCAACGAACAAATAGACATGCTCACGGACACGGCGGATGTTACCTTCGAGCGGGTCAGTTTTCAGTACAATAAATTGTCGGACATGGTATTAAAAAATATCAACCTGACCATCCCGAGGGGAAAAGTTACCGCCATCGTGGGGACGAGTGGTAGTGGA
>JBCCJE010000203.1:0-7825 GCA_039027925.1 Bacteroidota bacterium | reverse complement strand
GTTCCGTCCCTCTGGGACTTTTACATTTCGTAAGATTATTGTTATGGCTACCCATGTTCCGTCCCTCTGGGACTTTTACATTTCGTAAGATTATTGTTATGGCTACCCATGTTCCGTCCCTCTGGGACTTTTGAATTTTGTAAATTTATTGTTATGGCTACCCATGTTCCGTCCCTCTGGGACTTTGATATTTTGTAAGATTATTGTTATGGTTACCCATGTTCCGTCCCTCTGGGACTTTGATATTTTGTAAATTTATTGTTATGGCTACCTACGCCCGCCTGCCCGCAGGCAGGTTTTGTTCCTCTGGGACTTTGAGGTTTCGTAAATCTATGGTAATTACTACCGAATATTCCCTTTGTAAGATTTTTTTCTCTGTAAATGTATTGTTATAATTGCATGCTAATATGCTATCTTTCTGAATTTCTAAAAAAGAGAAAGTCTCATAGGGACAAAACCTGCCTGCCGGCAGGCGGGTATAGATAGCTATAACAATAATCTTACAAATTGTAAAAGTCCCAGAGGGACGGAATATGGGTAGCTATAACAACAAATTTACAAAATGTCAAAGTCCCAGAGGGACGACACATAACAATTCATTTACAAAAACGAAAATTGAATTAAGAATTAGGTCTGCCCCGAAACCTTGGGGGATGACGACTACCTCAAGATTTTGAGGCATAAAAGCTTTGTGCCTTCGCGCTTTGTGGCCACTAAATTTTTTTTTGCCACGAAGCCACGAAAACTATTCTGGGACGGGCATAAAAGCTTTGTGCCTTCGCGCTTTGTGGCTACTAAATTTTTTTTGCCACGAAGCCACGAAAACTATTCTGGGATAGGCATAAAAACTTTGTGTCTTCGCGCCTTTGTGGCTACCAACTTTTTTGTACCTCATAGCTAAAGAAATTTCCGAGTATGAAAATCAAAGAACTCACCGACGAACAATTGATGGAAAGTTTCGCTTCGCAAAATGACGAGGTGGCTTTCGGTCAATTGTATCGAAAGTATTTTCCGATGATGTCAAAATATTTGGGATGGCAGTTGCACGATCCCGAAAAAGGAAAAGACTTAGCTCAAAATATCTTTTTAAAAATTTATCAAAAATCCAGTTTATTTGATACCTCGAAAAATTTTAAAGTCTGGTTATTTATAATCGCAAAAAATCAAATGAAAAATGAATTGCGGAACGAAGCGATTCGAAGTAAACATTTGGAAAACATCGCTATACTTCCTACCAACGAGAACGAAGAAAAGGCAGACCACACGCAACGATTGCAACAATTAAAAACGGAACTAGCACAACTTTCGGAAAATCACCGAGAGGTTTTTGTCCTCAAATATTCGAATAATTTAACCCTTCAAGAAATTAGTGAAATATGTAATTGTAGTGTTGGAACGGTGAAGTCAAGATTATTTTACGCCCTACAAAAATTAAAAAATAAGTTGAGATGAAAAATTTAGAAAACTTGCCCGAAGAGATTTTTGATTGGTTAGCGGAAAAAACGTTTAGTGAACTGACGGAGGCTCAACGCCAAAAAGTTCGAGCGTACCTGAGTGAGGCAGATTACGAAAACTATCGTTCAATTGTTTTTGACTTTCAAGAGTTGGATCATCAAGTTACTGCGGATTCGAGTGCGTCATCGCCACCTACGTCAACTACGTCTTTTTTAAAAAGGGTTTTAAACTATCCTATTCCCTTGTACCAAGTAGCTGCCGCTTTTTTGATTTTAGCGATGGCAACTTTTGCAATGAACGATTTTGGTGAAGAGAAAAATTTGCCGAAGGCGGAAGAAAAAAGTGGGGTAGGGAAGTCCCTAGCAAAAGATGATTATCCAGAGGAGTTGGTATTCAATTTGTGATGATTCCGAAGATAAGAGATATGCCAAATCTCAAAGATTTGGCATATCTAAGCAATGCACCTTACCTAAAATCCACTCATCGAAGCAAAGCGGTCCAAGTGATAGTTGTAGTCACCAAAGGTTTGTTGGGCTACGCGCGCACGTTTCATAAAGAATCCGATCTCTTCGTCGTCGGTCATTCCGATACCCCCAAAAAGTTGGATACCTTCGTTGGTGACCAATTGGATGGTTTCTCCCACTTTAGATTTGGTCATACTCGCTAGAAAGGGCAACATGGGATCGTCCCGATCTATGGCTTGTAAAGCCTTGATTACCAGAGATTTACAAATTTGAATTTCACAGTACATTCGAGCTGCTCGGTGCTGTAGAGCTTGGAAAGAACCAATGGTTGCCCCAAATTGTTTGCGTTCCTTGAGGTAAGCAACCGTTCGATCGAAGGCTTCCTGCATCGTTCCGAGCATCTCCGCTGCTAATCCGATGGCAGCAATGTCCAAAGTTTTTCCCAGTATCTTTTTTCCTTTTCCTACTTCACCCAGTACGTCGTGGTCGCTTACTTGTACTTTTTCAAAAGTGACGATGGCGGCGTTCCGACTGTCCATCATAATTTTTCTTTCTACCGTGATGCCTTCACTTTTGGCATCCACAATGAACAATGTAATTTTATTGTTTTCGGGGTGGACTGCGCTGACGATGAAGTAGTTCGCTACGTGTCCATCCAGTACAAATTTCTTTGTTCCAGAGATAGCGTAGCCGTCTGCGGTTTTCACAAATTGCGTTTTCACCTTGAAGGGACGGTGGGCATTAGTTTCTTCCGATGCCAAACTTAACAATATACTTCCGTCCGCTATTTGCGGTAGGTATTTTTCTTTTTGCAAGACATCGCCGCCTAGGTTAATCATCGTTGCACCTACCAAGCAGGTAGCGATCATCGGTGAAGCGGTGAGGGTTCTACCCATTTCTTCGAGCACCTGACCGAAGCCTACGTATCCGAAATCCATACCGCCGTAGGCTTCGGGAATGTTGAGACTTGCCCAACCCATCTCTGCCATTTGTTGCCACAACTGAGGATCGTAGCCATTGGGATCGTTGGTATCTCGAAGTTTTCTGAGTGCCTCCACGGGCGCGTTGGCTTTTAAAAATTCTTTGGCGGAGGTTTTGAGCATCTGCTGCTCTTCGTTTATGACTAGGTTCATTTTTTTTGATTGGTTGATGGCAGAGGGTTAGGTGTTCGCTTAGCTTCGGTGGGTGAACTTCCGTTGCTTACTTTAGTGTATTTCTTTAGCGATGCTCGAACCTGTTCTGCCTAATTTTCAAATTATTCAGGAGGTAGTTTCTCCTAAATTTTTCCAACAAATAGAATTGGGTTACTTAGGTAGCCCCAAAATCCTTTTGGCAATAATATTCAATTGTACCTCCGAAGTACCTCCTTCGATGGAGTTACCCTTGGTGCGGCACATGTCCCGCGCAGCCTTGCCTTCGTAGTAATCTTCTCCCCAGACCAATCCATCAAAGCCGCCCATTGTCATCAATAATTCGTGTTTGTCCTTATTTAATTCTGTCCCATAATATTTGAAAAAAGAAGATTTTGCGCCGATGGGATCACCCGCTTTGGCTTCGTCCATCATTCTTTCGAATGACCATTTCAATCCAGCACCATTAATCATCCAGCGAGCTACTTCGGTTCTTAAGACGGGATCTGCCAATTTTCCATTTTCCAAACCAACCAATTCTACGGCTTCTTGCGATAAGAATTTTTGACTAGCATTGCCCATCAAATCACCGATCATAGATCGCTCGTGGGTCAATAAATATTTCGCAATCGTCCAACCCGCATTCAATCCGCCGACTAGGTTATCTTTCGAAACTTTAGCATTGTCAAAAAAGGTCTCGCAAAAAGGAGAAGCACCGCTGATTAATTTAATCGGGCGCACCTCCACGCCGGGCTGATTCATATTGATGAGCACGAAGCTGATACCGTGATGCTTAGGTACATCGGGATTGGTTCTCACCAGGCAAAAACACCAGTCTGCCTTCTCTGCGTAAGAAGTCCAAACCTTCTGACCACTCACTAGAAAATGGTCGCCATTGTCCACCGCCCGAGTCTGCAATCCCGCCAAATCACTCCCTGCGCCGGGTTCGCTGTAGCCCTGGCACCACCAAATTTCGCCATTGGTGATTTTATTGAGGTGCTCCATTTTTTGAGCTTCGTTTCCAAATTCTAAGAGCGCAGGTCCCAACATAGACAATCCGAAACTCCAAAGCGGTGGTCGGCATTTGAGTTTTTTCATTTCTTCCTTGAGGACTTTAGCTTCGGCTTTGTTTAGCCCGCCGCCGCCGTATGCCTTTGGCCAACTTGGTGCTGTCCATCCTTTGTCGCGCATGCGTTCGAACCATACTTTTTGGTCTTCGCTCGCAAAGTCATTTTTAGTACCGCCCATATAAATTTCATCAAACTTTTTCACTGGCTTCCTCATGCTCGTCGGGCAGTTGGCTTCGAGCCACGCTTTGGTTTCTTTTCTAAAAACTGTTAGATCAGTTTGTACTTCAGCATTCATAATTGAGTTATTTTTTTAGGAATTTTAGGCAGTAAATATATTCAGCAGCGGTCGGCTTTTCATTAAACCAATAAAAGAATTTAACCGCCCGAAGGGTAGGAGCAGGTATCATTCTCAATGCTCAATTCGCACCGTTTCCACCAAAAACAACTCCGTCCCGATCCGAAAATCTTCCAAGCGTATATTTTTAATTATAAAATCTTGTCGCTCATTGGTGGGATAGATCATTTGATAATTATCTGGTGTGCCCACTTTAATTGGCATATCAAATCCCTCCACTTCAGTTTTCCAGATGGCACTTATTTTTAGGTTATCCCCATCTTCCTTGATACGGTACATCAATCGGGGGATACTTGGATGATACAAATACTGCTCAAAAAATTTATCGAAATTTTTTCCCGTAAACTCATTGATAAATGAGATAATCTCGGGAGTATTGGTGACGGACTTTTCAAATTTTTTGTGGATTGCTTTTAATAGACCAAACCATTTTTTGTCGTCATCCAATGCTCCCCGCAGCGTATGAAGCATCCAAGCCCCCTTGTAATAATGATCGCTAGATCCCCACGCCTCAAAGTTTACATTTAGTGGACCTACGATGGGTTTTCGGTTATCAATAAATCTATTTTGATAATTTAAATATCTCACCGCTTCGTCAAAACCATATAAACATTCCACGTACAAGGCCTCGGAATAAGTACAAAAAGATTCGTGAATCCACATCTCGGCGTGGTCGGCACAGCTTACACTGTTGCCCCAGTACTCGTGTCCCGTCTCGTGAATGATGATGTAGTCGAAGTTAATTCCGCTTGGCATCATGCCTCCCAAATATCCTCGCATGTACTGATTCCCGTAAGCGATAGCCCCTTGGTGTTCCATGCCGAGGTAAGGAGTCTCTACCAATGCAAAACCATCGTTCCAAAAAGGATATTTTCCAAATAATTTTTCGTAACAAGCCAACATGGGTTTTACTTGTTCAAAATGCTTTTGGGCTTTAGAGAGATTTTCGGGGAGCACGTAATAGTCTAAATCGAGCAGTTCACCATCCTCACTTTTGTAGGTGTCAGAAAAATGTGCGTACTCTGTTATGTTCAAGGTAATATTGTAATTATTGATAGGGTAGGAGACCTTCCAATTGAACCGTGTGTAGTCATCTTCTGTCTGTGTACTTTCCAAATTTCCGTTGGCCACACACGTCAAACCATTGGGTACGGCGACCCCAATCCGAACGCTATCGGGTTCGTCCGAGAGGTGATCTTTGTTCGGAAACCACAAACTCGCACCTATTCCTTCGCACGAAACTCCTACCCAAGGATTGCCCTTCCTATCTTTTTTCCAAGAAAAACCTCCATCCCACGGAGCGTTTTTAGCTGCGCGGGGATTACCTTCGTAATGAACTGAAAATGAGCCTTTTGTGCCTTTTTTTTGTTGAGGAAAATCAACGAAGACGGCATTGTGTACCCGTTCGTATTCCAAGTTTTTTCCCTCAAAAATAATTTTATTGATCGTCATGTTTTTAAACAAATCAATTTGCAGCCTAGAAAAATCCTCTAGTGCTCGGTATTCAATTTCGTTGTAGCCGCTGATGAATTTTTTATCAATATCTACTTTGATCTGGAGATTATAATGCGTCACATCGTAACAATTGCGCTCTGCCCGCAGCATCCCCCTGAGGGTATCCGCGGCGGTGAATCTTTGATCTCCGAAATATTTAATTTGGGAAAAAAGGGGAAGACAGATGATGATAAATAAGATAGTATTAAGGGTGCGTTTCATTATTTTTATTTTATGCAATTTTATTGTTAAAAAACAAATATCATAAATAAATCAGAAAATCCGTTTCCTTTAAAAGTAATAATAATTACATACTTCAAAAATTGACTTTTAATTGAAGTGCAGGGGTAAACATTAGCAATGTTTCGCTCGTTTAAGAAAAAATTACCTACATCAAAATATTAAAAAAGTGCCTCTATTAATTCTAGTCCTATTGTTAGATTGGTTAGCCTTTCAGATCATTCAACCCGTCATCGGCGAATGGTCGGTTATCTCCAAGTCCATCGTCCACACAATTTATTGGATGATCCCGATCATCGTTTTGGGGATTACCGTTTCCTTTAATAACAATAGAACTGCAAATTGGGATAAGAGAAAATTTTCTTTTGTTCGCTCATTTATTATCCTGACCTATTTTTCCAAATTTCTTATTCTCGCCTTCTTTTTATTGGGGCTGCTCCTTAATTTTTTGGGAACTATACTTTTTGAATATATCCTAAATAATCCTCTGGCAATGGATTGGCTCTCCGGCAATACGATTCAAAAGTTGGCGGTGATGATGGGAGCAATTCCGTTTTTTGTATTGCTCTACGGTATCATCAGAAATAAGTACCGCTACAAAATATATCCGACTACCGTCGAAATAGAGAATTTGCCAGATTCCTTGGATGGGTTAAAAATTATCCAAATCTCAGATATTCACTCGGGAAGTTTTACGGAAAAAGCACCCATTCGTAATGCTATTCAGATGATAAATGAGCAGCAAGCGGATCTGGTCTTTTTTACGGGTGATTTGGTCAATTCTATTGCCAATGAGATGGAACCCTTTATGGACGTTTTTGATAAAATAAAAGCCCGGTACGGTGTATTTTCTATCCTCGGTAATCACGATTACGGAGATTACATTCGGTGGGAAAGTAGAGAAGCGAAATTGCAGAATTTCGAAAAACTAAAATCCATCCATCAACAACTTGGTTGGGATTTGATTTTGAATGGCAATCGAATTTTGGACATTAAGGGAGAAGAGGTCGCCGTCATCGGTGTCGAAAATTATAGTGCCCACGGTCGTTTTAACAAGTACGGAAATTTGGAAAAAGCCTACGAGGGTGCTAGTCGTGCCGTTTTAAAATTACTCCTTTCCCACGATCCGTCACATTGGGAAGATGAGGTTTTAAAAAAATTTAAAGACATAGATATTACTTTTTCGGGACATACGCACGGGGCGCAATTTGGATTGGAAATCCCAGGATTGATAAAATGGAGTCCCATCAAATACGTTTACAAACAATGGGCAGGGCTTTACCGAAAAAATGCCCAATTCCTCTACGTCAATCGAGGCTTTGGATTTCTGGGGTATCCCGGGCGAGTGGGGATTTTACCAGAAATTACTGTGATGAAATTAAAAAAAAGATAAATTTGTGGAGTTCAAAAATTTAGACCATGAAAATTGTACCACTAGCAATTCCCGTTTTTTTACTGGCTGTCCTTTTGGCTTCGTGCACTACGGAAAATAAGGCGGAAGAAAAGCCCTTTGAACCACAACAACTCTTGGGCAAATGGAACTTGACCAAAGCGACGCGAGACAGGGTGAAGACATCGAGGTTGGATGGTGCTTTTTTTGAATTTTTGGATAATAAT
>JBCCJE010000202.1:0-7832 GCA_039027925.1 Bacteroidota bacterium | reverse complement strand
GTTTCCTCCTTACAAATAATCATTTATACTAAAATTAGTTAGAATTTTCCTTTAATCTTTTTGAATAAGCAAATCTTAGGTCACATTTCGTATCAGAAAGTGCCTAATCCAAATTGTCCCTTTTAGCCGATTTTATCTTTTTTCATCCATTCAATTAACATGCGTTTCAATTGGATTAAATTTTTTTATATCTAAAAATTACTATAATGATTAATTATAACACTTGCCTCAAACATCTTTTACCTGCTCAATCCTGTAATAAATTTTTATTGATTTTACTTTTATTACCATTTCAAATATTAGCAACTACCAGAAGCGTATGTTCGTCGGGGTGTGACTTCAGTACGATCCAAGAAGCAATTAATAACTCTATTGCTGGTGATGTAATTTCGATTAAAGATGCTATACATACAGAAGCCAATGTTACTATCAGTGTGAATGGGCTCATTTTCGAAGGTATAAGTGAAACAGGAACAATCATCCAAGCTGCAAATGCGCCACAATCTTCTTCTGGTAGAATTTTTACCCTCAATGATAATTTGGAGACTACAATACGTAACATGACACTTCGCTACGGTAGTACTACATTCAGAGGAGGAGCCATCCTTATCGGGGATGCTACAACGCTAAATATGAGTAAGGTTACACTTACCGAAAATTATGCTGACGTGGACGGTGGAGCAATCTCCACCGACTCTGGAACTTCGGATTGCATAATTTCAATCTCGGACTGCACCTTTTCGGACAATGTCGCACATAATGCAGTAGATTTAGATGCGTATGGGGGAGGAATTTATAATGGGGGAGGTGACTTGACATTGACTGATTGCGTTTTTTCCAATAACCGCTGTGATGAAGAAGGAGGTGGGGTTTACATCTCAGAATATCTATCTAAAAATGAATTTTACCGATGTAATTTTAATGATAACCGATCAGAAGCTGTAGGAACTATTTCTTTCGGAGGTGGAATTTCAGTAATAGGAGGAAATATATATTTAGAGGATTGTATCATTGAAGATAATTTTGCTTCTAATGGAGGTGGATTAAGTTTGTTTGATCCAGACTTTGAGCATTTCTTCGAATTAAATAACTGTATCATCCGGGGTAACATCGCTGACCAACCAGATGGGGACGCTGACGGAGGAGGTATTCTAATCGAGAACGGGTTATCTTATCTCTATAAATGTTCTATCATTAGAAATTCTGCTGGTGATGACGGAGGGGGATTAGCATTCCTTTCTAGTGGATTTACGCCACATACTGTGGAAAATTGTACCATTGGAGCTAACGAAGCGGGTAAAGCGGGGCCATCACAACTGGAGAATAGGAGAGGAGGTGGAGCAGATATTACTGGTAAAGATGATGTATGGTTTATCAACTGTACAATAGCCAATAATAAAACCTTGACAAGCGCCGATAATGTGGGAGGAGGTGTATATGTAAGTAGTGATGCCATTATAGCGATGACAAACAATATTTTTACTAATAATGAAGCGGCTGGTGGTTTAGATTTATATCTTCAGACTGGTGCGTGTCTTTGTTTGAATGAAACGAATCTGGTAGAAAACTGCGAAGTAAATAATGGAACTTGCCCGACGTTTACTTCTACCTCTGATCCCCTTTTGGGCGGTCTAAGTACGTGTAATTCTGGGGCAGCGTACAAATATACGCTATTCGAAAGCGCGCCTGCCAACGATGTAGGAACGATATCTATGGATACTCCGGCGGAAGACATTTGTGGTGACACTAGAGGTACACTAATGGACTTAGGCTCAGTAGAAGCCATTACCTGTGGAAATATTTCTTTTAATGGAGACTTAACTATCCAATCTCAATCTGATTTAGATGTATTGGATCCTTGTATGTTTACAGTAACTGGGCAAATACTGATTATAGGAGATGATATTACAGATATTTCTAACTTGGGAAAATTAAATACCGTAGCAAGATCTGTGATTATAAGAGAAACAAGTTTGACTAGTTTGGAAGGCTTAGAGAGTTTTCAAAATACCACGAACTTTATTGTTGCCAACAATCCAAAACTGACTACTCTTAATGGTTTGTCAAACTTGACTAATGCAAAAAATATAGTAATTACTAACAACCCTTTACTGACCGAATATGGTAATGCTATTGGACTAGGATCTAATGGAGGCGTATTTAGAATAATAGATAGCCCATTACCCTGATACCTCAAGGAATAGTTCAATGATGAATTCACATTTTATGTGTATTTGTCATTGAACCAAAACTATCTTCAAAAAATAAAAATCCAAGTCTGGATTTTTGATGGAAATCATTTAGCATCGAATGATCTGAAAAATTTCAAACTTTCTAGTATTTCCATGATAAACTTTCTACTCAGTTAATCCTCCTCGGCATCACCATCCAGTTTACAGCCTCGCCCCCATTCTCTACTACTCCCTGAATAAACTCCTGCAAATTACCGCCACGCTGTCGCCACAGATTATTAAAATACTTTTCGGGATAGCTCAACGTCGAAGGAAAATTTAGTTTCCATTTTCCGTCTTCGAGGTAAAATTTTACGATAGATTTAACATTGATATTTTTGGCAACTTTAAAACTGATCTCAGCGGACGCATCAGCGTCATTAATTTCTTGGACACCCAGAAATCGAGTTTCCAGTTTGGTCTCCTCGCCGAGCAATCCAAAATTCATAAAGCTGATATTCCGTAAAACTTCTTCCAATTCAATCACAACCGTCGTGTCGCTTGGCCCTACGGCATGCAAGGCTGCAATCAAATATCTAGTGGATAACGGAGCGGCGGAGTTATAGCAAAATTGACCCACCGCCTTGTACTCCTGCTTGACGGCTATCTCGCCCATCTTTTTAAAATACTCGATGGACGCTTCATCCAACCATTCAATCATCTCCTCAACATTTTCGGCATCTTGAATTTTATAAAAAGTCTTTTCGATTTGCTGCGAAGGGGTACAGCTAGAAAAAACAAAAAGGATAGCAAAAAGGATGGAAAGGGTAAAAGTGAAGCATTTCATCATTTTAAATTTCCCCAAATGTAAGGTTTCGGGGGGATTTCTCGTAGCGGGATCAAGCTTTAGTTTTTCATTGCATCACTCATCGCTGCCTCAACATTTTTTCTAAAAGCCTCTTTTTCGGGTTGTCTATTTTTTAGCGTGATAAAAAAACAAGTACCTTCTTGTAGTTTTGAACTCACCTTCAGCGTACCGTGATATTCTTTGATGATTCTTTTGCAAGTGGCTAATCCGATACCGTAGCCATCCCCATCCGTCGAACTTCCTCTCTCGAACTCATTGAATATCTTTTTTAAATTCTCTTCGGATATGCCGCGGCCATTGTCTGATACCGTAATCAAGAAGGAATCATCCCGCTGATGACTGACAATCTTAATTGCTGGCGCAACGTCATCCCGTGAATATTTGATACTATTGGAAATTAAATTTTGGAAAAGCTGAATAAACTCCGAGTGGTAACCTTGAATGATGGGGAGATTATAGTATTGAATTTTTACTTTGTACTTTTTAATACTGATACTCAGATTACTCTTGACATCATCCAATACCTCGTTGAGGTTCACCCATTTCAAGGCATTTCTATTTTCTTCTGGAGTGAGTGAAGTGGATAAAATATCCTGAATCAAATCGGACATTTTTTTCACATTCGTAAAAATAAACTGCAAGTATTCCAAGCCGTCTTCGTCCAATTGATCCTTGTATCTTCTCTTGATGAGTTGCGCAAAACTCCCAATAGACCTCAGTGGTGCTCTTAAATCGTGGCTCGATACCCTTGCGAATGCTTTTAATTTTTCGTTAGAATTTTTCAATTCATTATTGGCTACTTCCAGTTCTTTTGTTCTGAGGGTCACCACCTTTTCTAGCTTTTCGTTGAGGTGTTTTAGCTTTGTGTTGGTTTCGTGTAATTCTATTGTTTTTTGAGAAACACCATTCTCCAAAGCGGTATTAATCTCTGACATGGATTTCAAAATTTTTCGGTAAAAAAAGATAAATCCAGCCGCCAACAAAAACAAAAATAGCATGGCGTAAATACTTTCTCTGAAAACGAGTGCTTTCGCCTCCGCAACAAAACTACAAAACGAAGCATCCACCTGAACCACGGCCACCGTTTTTCCCAACCTATTTTTTACTGGTGCAAATGCTGATAACCAATGTCCGTGATCGTCGTAATATTCGCCAATCGTACCACCTTCGTCGAAGTTTTGGTGTAGGTATTCGGGAAAACTTTCGTAGCGATGCCTGAAGAAAGGTACGGTGGACGAAATACCAAAAAGAAATTCGTCCTGTTCTGTTTTTCCCAAATGAGTACAAGAGGATTTTTTGAAAAGTGTGTAAATAGGTGTTTCCACGTCGTTCGCCAATTGGGTTTGTTTGAGCAGACGGTGTATCTTTTCGTACGTCTTGTTGTCCGAATTTTTGGAGATAGCGTCTCGCTCCGTAAGGTTGCATACCAATTTTTCGTGGAGCGATCCATCAATACTCAGCGCAAGGGTTTTGGCAATATTATGCAATGATTTGAGTTCACTCTTCTCGGCGTTCCTTAGATTTTGCTGATAAGAATGCAACATGAAAAAACCCAAAATCAATCCTATCATAACAATCGTTACAATTAATAGGACTTTGTTGTAGTATCGGTATAAATAAAGTTCCTCGCGCATAACTACTACAACTTACGGAGTCCGTAAATTTTTGTTACTAGGAGTTAGGCGCGAGTAAAATCAAAGTATTCTTTATCGGCCAATTAGTAAATACGGAGACCAAAAGTGAGGAGAAGCCGTTGCTTCTTTTTCCAATAATTTTAATTTAGCGTCCCTCAAACTCTCGGAGTAGCTTTTGCCCGTAAGCACGTTGGAATAAAAATTGACCATCAGTTTGGCACTCACTTTATCGTAAACTTTCCAAAGGGAATACATCACATTGGTTGCTCCCGAATAAATAAAAGCCCGATTGAGTCCGATCAGTCCTTCCGTATTTTCTACGAGTCCGTATCCACTTTCACAACTACTCAGGGTAACTAAATCTGATTTTGAAGTGATGTTGTAAATTTCTCCCGTGAATAATGTCCCATCTTCCTTTGTCGTCAATTGATTGTTATAACAAGCTATTCCCGAAAATTCAGGATACTCCAAATTGGCAAAACTATGCCCCGCAATGTGTACCACTCTGTAAGGTCGCTCTAGTTCTGATTTTAAGTTGGACTCGCTCGCATCTTCTCTTAGTGACAGTTTATGATTACCCTGAGGATTTTTATTTTTAAATAATTTAAAAATAGACTGCACTTCTTTTTCCGAATTAGGAAGCGGGATATATTTTCCATCCTTACCAATGGATCGCAATCTAGTCCTACTGCTCGTATTTGTAGTTGTATTGTTATTGACATTGCTATTGTCATTGTCATTACCATTGTTATTGATATTACTATTGACATTGTCATTGTCATTTTCCGAATCGTCATACACCGGCGCAAAAGCGTAAAGATCAACTGCTGAGCGGGTAGCTTCCTTCCTAGCATTGGCCAGCAACGTTGCGGAATAGTGATAGGTCACTTCATATTTTTTCACCAAGAAATCAAGGTCTTGGAAGCGTTGGCTTTCATCGGACGGTAGCAAAATTTCGAAGGGTATATAATTCATCACCCCATCCCCAACCACGATTAATCGTTTTTTCCCTGCCAGCGCAGTACGAATGGGTTGGATAAAAATATTATAGAACTGATGGCTGATGTCAATAAATTTTTCTCGACTTGATTTTCTATTCATCGGCGAATTGTGTAGCAAATTATTTAGCGAAGTCACTAATTGGGTAGTGCCCTCGCGGTCGTATTCAAGATAACTCACCTGTGGTTGTCCATTTTTAGCAATAGCGATAGCCGCCAAGTTGCAGCAAGTAAAAAAATACTCGACGAGTACTTCATCTTCCCGAAGCATCGCTTGGATACCCTGAATAGTTTCGGGGCGAAAATTATACTTGGTTTTGAAGTAGGCAGGGTGTCGTACTTCGAGTTCTCGTTGTAGCTGTTCGTATTCGAGTTGCTTATCAAATAGATATTTATTTTGGTATAAACTAATCGCTGCGGAATCATCTTGCGCTACTGCTTCCATCAATTTTTTCTTATAAAAATTAATAGCGCCGTTCAGATCACTTTCCTTTTGGAGTAATGCCTTGTCGAGTTGTCCAAAGCCAATAGCTTCATTTTTCAGATGCTTTAGCATAAGTTCCTGAGCTTTCATTTTTTTACCATAGAAAAAAAACTTTTGGAGGATGGAGTCATTTGATGCGTAGTTGGTATAGTAGTGCAATGCGTAGGACAATCCAGCCACGTACCCCTTGATGGATTCCTCAATAATTTTTTTGCTAGAAGCACCTCGCAGAAAATTTACTTTTTGTAAATTATTACTGTGAACCGCATCCATAATATCAATCATGTAGAGGGCTTCCCGTAGGTAGGCTTCTTTTTCTGATGGAGTTACTTTTTTATTACCTAACTCGTACAGGAGGATGGCTCGATTCGATAAGTAAGTGTAAACAGAAAATTGATCTTGGTGTTCCCTGATTATAAAATCTTTAAACGTCTCTGTCTGAACATCAAAAGGTGTTGTCGCAGATAGGTCCAACCCTCTTTGATTATAAAATAAGGCGGAATCAAGCATCCCCAAATCCTGGTAAATATTAGATAGTTCAATGCAGGAAGCGCTAAACTGTGAGGTGAATCTATTTTCTAAATTTTCGAAAATGTGAACACTCTTTTTGTGAGATATTATTGCCTTATCTATTACTTGCTTTGCCTGCCAAATGAGCCCTTTTTGGTGCCACAGATCAACTAGGATAAAATCAATATTATTGACTACATCCGCTTTTTCGTACTTCGGCTTGTAATGTTGGATCATACTATCTGCCTTAGCAAAATATTTTAAGGCTTCGCCAAAATTTTCTTCCTTGACGTGAACTCGCCCTATCCTAACCGTAGTTGAAATTCGATAATATTCACTCCGCTCGGTTGATACACTTTTTGACCACTCTACGGACTTATTAAAATATTCAAGAGCTTTATCGTGTTGGTCCAAAGACAGATAATTGATGCCCAAGTGATTCATCGCTTCCACTACGTTCGACTTTAATGCGGGGGGCAGCATATCCTTGTAGGGTTCTACCATGAACAGCCCCTTTTGGTAATAGTCAATGCTTTTTTGAAATGCGCCCAATTCGTAGTACAGTGCGCCAATATTCATATATGATCTCATCAACTTTGGACTATTTTCTCCGAGTTCGGCAACCGAAAGTTTTAGTCCATCTTGCACCGACTGAATCGCTTTTTCTTTTTCCCCCAGCGCAAATAAGACAATCCCGATGCTTGTGTAAAGTTTTCCTTGATTTAAGCCACACTTCTGGCAATCAACAGCTTGCTCAAAAATCTTTTTAGAGGTATAAAACGATTGTAAGGCTTCCTCTCGCCTACCCATCCGATCCAAAACAATTCCCAGACTTTGGTGCGCCTTGGCAAAGGTCTTAGAAGAATCCTGCGGGTAGGACAAGGGTAGGACTTTTAGCTCTTTCTCAAAGGTCGCCTTTGCGAGTTGTAGCTCATTCGTGATATCGTACATGATGCCGAGATCGTGGAGCAGGTAGTTACATTTTTTTAATTCCTGCGGTGCCGATTGTTCAATAGCCTCGATGGTTTGCTTAGCTGCGTGGATGCCAAGAAGAAATTCATTTTTGTTAAAACTGATACCAATTATATCATCAGTCAGTTTGATGATGCGATCCCACGCTTGGTCTGATCGGTAGGCTTGTAGGCTTTTGTCGAAGGCTTCTTTTGC
>JBCCJE010000201.1:0-7833 GCA_039027925.1 Bacteroidota bacterium | reverse complement strand
GTCAAAACCATCCCGAGTCCTCGGGATTGATTTTCAGTTCTTTAAAATTTTAGACATACTCAAAAAGTCCATTCCGCAAGTAACGGTTAATTTTTCATTAAAAAACGGTGTTGTTGCATGAACATTTATTGTTTCGTTTTTCTGATTTTTGCCAAATTTTTATAAGAAAAATTATTTTGTAAAAAATTTATGCAACCGAAAAACCTCTTTAGCTAAAGGATAAATGTTCATGCAACAACGCCTTAAAAAACAGTACAAGGGATTTGGGAAATTATCAATAATTTTAAAGTAAACTGTGAGCTAAAAACAGAAAGGATGAACTAAAAAAAAGGAAACCTTACACGTATGTTTTACGGTGAGTAAGGTTTTGATAAATGATAGTCCTTAGGTGCAGGAAAGAGATATATTTAGTATTCGGTTTTGAGAAAGATCAATAAATTAGTTACAAAATTCTGTTATTTGACTTCTCATTACTATTTCAAAAATAGGCAAATCTTTTAAAAAATAAAGGGAATCTATCCAATTTAATTTTACACTTCATTTCTCGATTGGTGTTGCCACCACAAAAAAAGCTATTTTTCCCTTAAAGTCACTAAACAAATCTTATTTTTAACCCAAAAACGAAAACAACTTTTATTTATGAAAAAACTAGCATTGCATTGGCAAATCTTAATTGGGATGACCCTCGGCGTGGTGTTTGGCTTGGGCATGACCCAATGGGATACTCCTGATCCAAAAAATATTCACGAGGGCACGAAGTTCATTGCGGATTGGATTTATCCTTTTGGAAAAATATTCGTGGCCCTACTTAAATTAATCGCAATTCCACTCATCATCGCCTCCCTCATCAAGGGCATTTCTGACTTGGAGGACATTTCAAAATTTGCCGACATCGGCGGGCGGACCATTCTCATTTATATCATCACTACCATCATTGCCGTTACGATTGGTCTGACTATCGTTAATGTGATCCAACCCGGATCTAATATTTCGCAAGAGACTTTGAATAAATTAGTGGAAGCCAACACAACCGATGGGGATGCCGCCGCTAATATCCAAGGCAAAATAGGCGAAGCGCAGAAGCAAGCGGGGGCTGGTCCCTTACAGTTTTTAGTGGATATGGTTCCCGATAATATTTTTGCGGCCGCTTCCAATAATCGGGATATGCTCAAAGTAATTTTCTTCGCTTTGTTCTTCGGTATCAGTATGCTTTTGATTGATAAAGAAAAGGGAGCACCGATCAAGGCTTTCTTTGATGGACTCAATGAGGTCGTACTCAAAATGGTAGATCTCATCATGCTGATTGCTCCCTACGCTGTGTTTGCGCTTTTGGCCAATGTAATCGTCACGGCGGGCGACGGAGATATTTTGATTAGTCTATTGAGTTACTCCCTCACCGTAGTGGCTGGTTTGATTTTGATGATTTTCTTCTATCTCATTGTTTTAAAAATTATTACGGGACGTTCGCCGATGGGCTTTCTCAACGCACTTGCTCCCGCGCAACTTTTGGCATTTTCTACTAGTTCGAGTGCGGCTACCTTGCCCGTGACCATGGAAAGAGTAGAAGAACACATCGGCGTAGAAAAAGAAGTGACCAGTTTTGTGTGCCCCGTGGGAGCTACCGTGAATATGGATGGCACTAGCCTGTACCAAGCGGTAGCGGCGGTTTTTATTTGTACAGCGTTGAAGTTTGACCTTACTTTTTCCGATCAGTTGACGATTGTGGTGACTGCGACCTTGGCATCCATTGGTTCGGCTGCAGTACCGGGCGCGGGGATGGTAATGTTAGTCATCGTACTGGAAGCAGTTGGTTTGCCTGCGGAAAAACTAGCTATTGGACTGGCTTTAATCTTTGCGGTAGATCGTCCCTTGGATATGCTCAGGACGGTAGTAAACGTAACGGGCGATGCCACGGTAGCGACCATCGTGGGCAAAAGTGTGGGCAAACTCGGTGATCCTAAAGTGAAAAATTGGGATGATAATTTGGAGGCGGTGCGGTAGGATTTAGTGAAGAGCGATGTACTTCCGCTTTGATAACCCCGTGGAGATGTCACAGCGGGGAGCAGGGGTTGTTAAAGCCATTTATGATTTGGACCTACTCCAAGCTGGAAAATCGAAAACGACAAAATTGGGCACAGGCGGTTGTTAAAGCCATTTGCAATTTAGACATACTCTAGGGCATGGAAAAATAATCTTACAAATCAATGCACAAAGTGATACCCCTCCGAATATTTTAGTTTTTGTGGCTGATGATGCTGGGATAGATTTTGGTTGCCACGGCAATCAGGGAATCAAAACGCCCAACGTTGACCAACTCGCCGAAAATTATTTCAGGAAATGATAAAAACCTAACCAATGAAACCTCAATGACATTTTACCTGTTGCCGTACAATGCGCTTTCTAAATCTTTTCAATAATTTTGGATGCTCAAACAAAAATTAGAGGACAAGCAATTTACTAATTGATCATTCCTTACTGACTATTCTCAATTTTCAGTTTAACCATCTTACAATTTAATCTATGAAAAAATTAATACCTATTGCAGTACTCACCGTAGCTGTATTTACCTTGTTTTATTTTTGGGAAAAAAATGAAGTACCATCCGTTTTGGAAAAAGACCAAGCAGCCCTTTATCCTGAACCTACCGAAATATTTGATTCCGCAGCCGACAAAATGAAAGAAGAAGCGGAGAGCCAAGCCAGAAGAGACGCTTGGTTCGAACGTATGCACGCCGCCCCCGACGACATGGATTGGCGCGCCATTGAAGCGAGAACTCGCTACGAGCGACACCAAAAAAGAGCTTTGCTGAAGCAAGGTGGTGCGGTCTATCGAGGTGAAGAAATCCTCGCCAACGGCAACCTCACGGGAGAATGGAAAGAGAGAGGTAGTAAAAATCAAGCGGGCAGAGTCGTGGCTACCGACTACGATCCCGAAACCGACGAAATCTGGCTCATCTCCGATGGAGGTTCTTTGTTCAAAGGGCCACGTGATGGCTCGAACTGGCAAGTGATTAATGATGATCTCCGCTTCAATGATGCTTTCCTAAAAGCCATTCCTCACAACGGCGGAAGACGCTGGATAGCATTCATCGAGGATGTGCCCCACTACTCCGATGATGACGGTATCACGTGGACACCTTCTTTTGGGATATTTTATACCAATAGTTCTGGTAGTTTTCATATGCCAGTCATTTTGGATGATGCCGATGCCACCATGTATGTCCTCCAAAAAGATGAAAGTAGTTCCGACATACGATTGTTCAGATCTACAGATCACGGTGAAATTTGGGTACTCGTACAGACCCTTCCGTTCAGTAGCTTCCGTAGGGTGCGTATGATTTCCCCTCATAATTCTGACTTGCTTTATATCCTTCGAAGGGACAATAGCGGCTTATTGTCTTTATACCAAGTCAACGGCTCACAGCTCGATTTGGTCAGTACAACGAACATTGATCTGGGCAACCAACGGGTAAACTTTACTGCAACTGTGTTTGCGGGAGATACCATCATGTACACCCACGATGAGGATATGATCATCCACAAAAGTACCGACGCAGGGCTGACTTGGGAAGCCAAAGGACCGATACCAACTGTGCCGTGGAGTGTTGGTCTTTTTGTTACCAAGACTGATCCCGATATACTTTACACGGGAGATATTGAGTGCTATACTTCTACCGATGGAGGTAACGAATGGATAAAATTGGCTGATTGGTGGCAGTACTACAATAATGTACAGTACCGAATACACGCCGACATGATGTACTTCAATGAGTTCAAAACCTCGGCGGGCGACCGATTTCTCCTCATCAGCAACGACGGTGGCTTGTCGGTCAATAATGACGATTATTACAATTTATCTACGGGCTACGAAAACATTGGATTAGAAGATTTGAATGTGAGTCAGTACTACGATGTCCGTTCTGACTTCGACCCTAGCCATTATTTTATTTACGCTGGCTCACAGGATCAAGGTTTTCAGCGGGCATTTACCAATTTTTCAAATGAGGGTATTTTGGATTTTGAACAAACTATATCTGGAGATTACGGACACATTTCTTTTAGCCAAAACGGAGAGCGGATGTGGGCTGTTTATCCAGGCGGACTTATACATTATTATAATGATCCAGAGTACGGTGGCATTGCGGCACAGTACTTTTTGGAGAGTACGAATGAGACTAGTGCGTGGATACCGCCCATGATGGATGCTCCCAACCTCAACGAAAATCACGTTTTCCTAGCGGGGGGAGACGCTACGGGAGGAAATGGTGCACACATCATCCAACTGGAAAAAGCAACTGACTTGTTCAACGCGGACAGCATTGCGGCTACCAACCTTCCTTACGATTTTTGGGGAAATGATGGCAACTTACTTACCGCCTTGGCAGCCTCTAAAATTGACTTCAACCGTTGGTACGTGGCGACCTCCGAAGGAGCTTTTTATACCTCCAATGACTACGGACAATCTTGGACAAAATCCAACGAGATCGTTCCTGAAGGTCAGTACCTCTACGGTCAGGCGATACTGCCCTCTAGAGTTGATCTGGAAACTGTTTACCTCGGTGGTAGTGGGTATAATAATCCTGCGGTACTCAAAAGTACAGATGGTGGGATCACATTTAGTCCCATGTCGGAAGGGCTGCCTGCTACCTTGGTGTATGACTTGGCTACCAACGAAGATGAAAGTTTGATATTTGCGGGTACGGAAGCTGGGCCTTACGTTTACGTTACCGCCGAGGAAAAATGGTATGATATGTCAGGCACGTACGCACCTGCGCAAAATTATTGGTCAGTAGAATATTTGGATGAGGATCAGATCGTCCGATTTGGAACTTACGGTCGGGGGATTTGGGATTTTCAGATCAAAAATGAGGTTAGTGTATTCAATGTAGCCAAAGCAAAATTTGAGGTAAAGGCATTTCCCAATCCATCCACGGGCATCATCAACTTGGAGTGGAACGACGCCGAATCAGCCACCGTCAATGCGCAACTTTTTGACCTTACTGGAAAATTGGTATTCGAAAGAATATTCGATAACAATGCTGCTACAAATTCGGAAGTCATTGACTTGTCGCATCTCAGTCAGGGTAATTACTTTCTAAAATTTGAGACGGACAGCAAGATGGGTACGCAAAAGATAAACATTTTAAAATAGAAGGAGTCAAACCACGGGGTCACAGGAAGTGACCCCGTGGTTTTTAAAAACAAAAAACTTTACGTTCTACTAAATAAAAATGTACATCTACCGCTTTTCTTCAATTGATCTCTCTCTCATTCATTCCCTATTTCTCTAATCATTGCCACTACTTTCTCTTCTGAAATATTCAGCGCCTCCGCAATTTTATCCGTAGCAATTCCAATTTTGTGCATCCCAATTATGGCTTCCTTTTTTCCTTTCTCAACACCTTTGTCGAATTCTTCCAAAAGTTTCTTTGCATCCTCCATTTTGGTATGTTGCTCACTAGCAATATCTCTCAACCTATTCAAGTATCCTTGATAGGCAACTTTTTCCTCTTCCGATAAATTGATCTCATCTAGTTTCTTTTTGGCTTCGGGTAGCCCTTTTGCCGAAAACGTTTCTTGTACCTCTCCGTTTTTCAGAAAATAAATCCATTCATCTAGTTTATCTTGAATGATGTTGTTAAATTTTCCCACTTTAATTATCCAATATTCTGGATAAATATTGTGTACTTTTTCTACGTTGTAAATTTCTATTTGGCGTTCTGCCAGATTCAAGGTATCGCCTTTATGAATGCCTTTGAATTGTGTTATACCGTGATAAACATAGTCTTTACCTTGCCCTAGATCAAAATAAGCAATGGTTACCGAAATCACTTTTTTGATTTTGGCGTATGCTTCTCCTTCGTCTATGTATTCGGTAATTGCCTTTGATGTCCCGTAGAGTATCCTGTGAAAATAATCGTATTCCTTGCTATTTTGAACTTCAATAATTATAAGTTCACCCTTAGTGTTTTCTACCAGAATATCTACCCGATTGTGTTTGTCATCTGCATCATCTTTATTTCCTTCACTTTCTAAAATTCTTTTAATGGTTACATCTTCTGAAAGTAGTTCACTCAGAAAACCTTCTAAGACATCGAAGTTTGCCTTATTTCTGAGCAACTTTTTCATCGCCCAATCGAAGCGTATTAATTTTTTACTTTCCATGTTGCAAAGATACCAAGGTTTTATGTTATACCATTAGTTAGTTTTCATGCCTGAGCACTTCTTTTAATTCAAGTTCAAAATGTAGGAAGGAAGGGTTTCAAGTAAAAAAATCAATATTCGCACCATCCGTTAATCCTTCCCATTTTTCCTAAAAATACAACTCCACCAATACTTGTAATAGTTTTACTTTTTTGTATCAAAGTAAAACAACTTTTTTCAGACTTCTTTGTTTTAGGATAGTGACAACTACTTAAAACATACGAAAGTATTTTGTTCAATATTGCCGATGCGGTAGTTGAGCGTATTTCAAAGATCAGAAAACTTATTTATCAGAAAACTTTACTACACCAGTAAAATCAAATTACCATGAAGAGAATTATTTTACTAACAATAGGAATAATTATGGGTATCCATTCCCAATTATTCGCCAATCTAATAGATACCGTCACCTTAGAAATTGGGAAAGAAAAGAAAGTCGCTACCCATCTAGTCAAGGGTGCACTCAATCTCTACGCAGTAACGGAATACGAGACAGATTTCCAGTATGTCAACAATAATAGCATCAATACGAGAGAGATCGCTTACGAAAATTACTACTTAGAAATTGATAATCAGTTGTTGCTCGTCCATTCTGGCAATTACAAAAAAGTTATCAAAAAATACTTGCCCAATGCTCCCGAATTGCACAAACGATTAGGGAAGGTCGGATTTCGCTTTGATAATTTGCTGTACATGATTGAGTTCTACAACAAGTTCCGAGTAGAAGAAAATCGTTCAGATCGAGTGATTAACATTACTCCTACGGAAAGTAGTAAGGTGGGTACACAGAGTATTTTCGACATGATGAACTACCAAGAAGAGCTGAACGTAGATTTGATCTTTGATACCGAAGCTGTATTCAAAGATCGGAGTAACACCCAAGATCACGAAGCCCTGCTCGCATTTAAAGATGAAAATGGAGAAATCCGAAAATGGGAAATTAAGGTAAGTCTGCGGGGAAAATTCAGGCGTATAAAATGTGAAAACTTACCCCCACTAAAACTCGACTTTAAGAAAAAAGCACTAAGGGCGGCTGGCTTGTCAGAGTTTGATGATATGAAGTTAGTTACACACTGTGTCAACGATGCCAAGGAGGCCAAACGACTACTGGCGAGGGAATACTTGGCTTACAAAATATTTAACCAAATCAGCGAAGAAAGTTATCGAGTCCAATTTTTAAAAATTAATTATGTGGATGTCAAAACGGGCAAGGAGACGAAGCAGTACGGATTTCTCATCGAGGACACCGCTCAATTGCGGGATCGAATAAATGCCACTAAAGTGGAGAAACCTTACAATCTGCCTAGAACAGCATTTCATACCGACCAAGTAAAAACAGTTGCGCTTTTTCAGTATTTGATCGGCAATACGGATTGGTCCGTCATGCTGTACAAGAATATTAAAATTTTTGAAAAGGACAACCTGAACATTATTGTACCTTACGATTTCGATTTTGCGGCTATTGTGGAAGCCCCCTACGCAACGCTGAATCTAAGGCTCGGAATTACCCACCCCAAACAACGGGTGTATCTGGGTTTTCCCAATGACCTAGAGGATATGAAGGCGACGATTGACTTGTTTGTTCAGCGAAAAAAATCCATCGTCAATGTAGTGAAAGAGACGACCCTAC
>JBCCJE010000200.1:0-7835 GCA_039027925.1 Bacteroidota bacterium | reverse complement strand
TTGGGTAGAAACTCTGCCAGCCACAAAATCCGAAAAATCCCCCAGATAAATACCTGCCCGTAGGAGGATGCTAAAGTTGCCGTAAAAAAATTCGTCTCCTAAAAAAAGTGTCACCCTCGATCCTTTTTTTAAAGCCTCCTGATTACTCAAGGTGGGATCGTTGAGCAATACAAAATTATAGACTACTCTATTCTGTTCGTACTCTATTCCTCCAACTAGCCGATTGACCCGATTCAAGTAGTAGTTCATTCCCAAATTAAAAATATAAACAGGATGGCGGGGTCCTCCGATAAAAAATCTTTGCGACCACGCTATTCCAGTTTGTATTTCCCACCCTAATTTTCTTGAAGTTTTTTTTGATTTATCACTAAAAATAAAATCTCTGGGCTGGGATTGTCGTGGATAATAATTCACACCAAGTGAAAGAGAGGGAATATTTAATCCAAGATTGGGTAGCCTAGTGCCGCCATTGGAAAAATGATTCATACCTAGTCCTGCGGTTATTTTCCAATTAGGATTGATCTGTCGGGTCAAGTACCACTTCATTAAAATGGTAGCCACCAAGTTGGAACCTATGGCGTTATTGGTTGGATTTTCGGTAGCATCGTACCGCCGAGTCATTAGTGCTACCCCTGCCCCAATCTGGTAAAAGTAATTCCAATTTCTTTTTCTCGAAAGAGGTATCGTAAGGTTAGGAGCACACGCCAAAGTTAGACCAAGGAACCGCTCGGTTCGTAATCTCAACCTGAGTAGCCTTACGCCGAAGGAAGGAAAATTGCGCCATTGGTGCCAGTCTTTTTTTCCGTACGTCTGAAAATTTAAATTGACATCAAAACCGATGGTCGTTCCCTGCGTTGAGAAGTCAAATTTAGGCGTATGCCTGATGAGTTTTCCTGCGTGGAAGCTGGCTTCGAGGTATAGTCCATTTTGACCTACGGCGAGTGTTGCGCCACCTAGATAAATCAATATGATTAAAAATTGTATAAATCTTTGACTATTCAAAACCGTAAAACTTTTGTTTGAACGGCAGTTAATTCCTTTAACCGATTCGTTAAACATACGTTAAAGAACAGGTGCATTTGCCGTGGTATGTTTTTTATAATTCGTTGATTATCAAATATTTGTAGAGAAACCCTTTTTCTTGAAAAAAAAATCGGATGTAACCTAATGCCCTTTTTACGGGTCTTATACATCAGAAACCTTACAATAAAATCGTATTTTTGTCAGGCTTAAAAAAAGACGTTTCACAATTAAAAAATTTAGTCTAAAATTATGAATAAGAAGATAATTACCACAATGGCAAAAAAAATAATTTTCGTAGTAGCCATGTTTACTTTTACGGCTGCTTCCTTGACCGCTCAAAAAATTTGTTCCGTGGATGTCAATGCCATCCTAGCGAGTATGCCAGAGTACCAGTCCGCCCAAAAAGAACTTGATAACCTCGCTTCCAAATGGCGACAAGACATCGCCAAGGAGTACGACAAGATCAAAGGAATGTACAACAAGTATCAGGCAGAAAGCGTAATGATGACCGATGAGATGCGCAAACAAAAAGAAGACGAAATCATGGCACAAGAGAAACAAGTGAGAGAGATGCAAAAAACAAAATTTGGTCCCGAAGGTGCGCTGTTCGAAAAACGCCAAGAGTTGGTAGCACCCATCCAAGAGCAAGTTTATACCGCCATCGAAGATTACGCTGATGCCAAAGGGTACGATTTTATTTTCGATGCGGGAAGTGCTACGGGAATTATTTTCGCTAATCCGAGATACGACAAGACAGACGATATCAAAAAGAAATTGGGGCTGAACTAAAAATTAGGAATGGCGCATTGGTATCTATTTTTTATCTTTGCAGCCCAATTTTATAAAAATCAAAATTTTATCAACTAACCCCGAACAAACAGATTGTGAAATCGGGAAAATAAAATCTAAAAAATAGCAATGAGAAAGTTTATCAAAATTAGTTTTCTGTTGGCAATCTTTGCTTTTGTTGCCTTCAACGCTCAAGCTCAAAAATTTGGATACGTAGATTCTGATGCTATCCTTGCGGAAATGCCCAAGGTAAAACAAGCAAGAGCTAACTTGGAAGTACTGCAAAAGCAACTCACCAAAAAGCGGCAGGATATGGTCAATGATTTCCAAACCAAATACGCAACTTTGCAAGACCGACAACAGAAGGGAGATATTACTCAAAAAGACCTAGAGGCCGAGGCCAAAAAGTTGGAAACCAAGCAAGCAGAAATACAAAAGTACGAGCAAGACATGTACAAAAAATTGGCAGACAAAGAGCAGGAAGAATTAAAACCCATCTTGGACGAAGTGAACGACGCTATCCAAGCGGTGGCCAAAGAAAATGGCTACCAATTTATCTTCGAGAAAAAGACGTTACTCTACTTCGACAACGCCATGGACGTAGGCAGTTTAGTAAAAGCAAAATTGAATATGTAACGTGAGCGTGTGACTGCTCGAAAAAAAGTCCTGCTAGAACTTGGAGTTCTGGTAGGACTTTTTTTATTATTTGAAAAAACGTGTCATGGAGATTTTTTTTAAAAAAGGAAAAACCACCTACCAAGCTGATCTTTCCAACCCCTTGGACATTTCCATTCCGCTACGGCAAGGCGACCGAACGGTCAATTGTTTTTATGCGCCTTTTATGGAGGCCACGCCCGTTGTCGCTGGAGATTTTATTGGTTCTACTTTGCGGGGAGGGCCCGTTAATTTTCTCAATGTAAGAATCAATCCTCACGGAAATGGCACGCATACCGAATGTGTAGGACACATTGCCAAAGAAAAATTTACGATTAACCAATCCCTCCAAACCTTTCATTTTTTCGCAAAGCTCGTCACGGTCATTCCGACAAAAATGGAAAATGGCGATCAGGTCATTTTAAAAAATCAATTCGATCAAGTACTCCAAAAAGGAGAAGCTGACGCCGTGGTAATCAGGACATTTCCCAACCATGAGGATAAGTTGAGAAGGCATTACTCTGGCACTAACCCCACTTATCTTCATCACGAAGCCACGCAATACTTGGTAGATTGTGGTATCCAACATTTGTTCATTGATCTGCCTTCCGTAGATCGGGAGGAAGACGGAGGAGCATTGTTATCGCATCGTACTTTTTGGCAGTATCCCGATAGTATCAGAGAGCATTGCACCATCACGGAATTGATTTTCGTAGAGGATAAAATCAAAGATGGCGAGTATTTACTTCAACTCGGAATAGCCTCATTCGAGATAGATGTCAGTCCCAGCAAACCTATCTTGTACAAGATCAAAGCAATTGGCTAATAGAGTAGGAAACAAAATTATGATCGGATGATACAGTTTTTATTTTTGCTTTATTTCACAAAAAGTCTAGTTGTGAAACTAAAGGTTAGTTTTCTCGTTACAAAGAATAATTTTCTGCATAGTTGAAAAAAAACTACTATATTTGCAGTCGCTAAAATCGAAAGAGATTTTTAAGCTCAAAAATGGTCGCGTGGCCGAGCGGTTAGGCAGAGGTCTGCAAAACCTTGTACAGCGGTTCGAATCCGCTCGCGACCTCCTCGATCAAAGCCTTTAAGTGTATCAGCTTAAGGGCTTTTTTTATTCACAATCTTGAATCCATAATCCAACCTATTGATAATTTCTGCTAACATCATTGATATTCTTAATCGTCAGATTTACTTTGGCGAGCTTACCGTCGAAAATGGAAAAATAAAATCCGTCGAAAAAAAAGAAGGAAAAAGCGATTTATACGTGTTACCGGGCTTCGTTGATGCTCACGTGCACATCGAAAGTTCCATGTTGATTCCATCGGAATTTGCTCGGATAGCAGTAACACACGGTACTGTTGCCACCATTTCTGACCCTCACGAAATAGCCAATGTCATGGGCATCGAGGGTGTTTATTTTATGATTGAAAATGGAAAACGAGTGCCGCTAAAATTTAATTTTGGAGCGCCCTCCTGTGTGCCTGCCACTACCTTCGAAACTGCGGGAGCGACCCTAGGCGTGGCAGATGTAAAAGAATTGTTAGAAAATCCCAACATTGGATACTTAGCAGAAATGATGAATTATCCGGGGGTGCTTTTTGACGATGCGGAAGTACTAGCAAAAATTGAAGCAGCAAAAGTAATCGGCAAACCGGTGGACGGTCACGCCCCTGGCCTGCGAGGAAAAGCTGCAAAAAAATATATCGCAGCGGGCATTTCGACAGATCACGAATGCTTTACCTACGAGGAGGCTTTAGAGAAATTACAGCTAGGGATGAAGATTTTGATTAGAGAAGGAAGTGCCGCTAAGAACTTTGATGCCCTCATTGATCTGCTACCCAACCATGCCGATCGAATCATGTTTTGCTCCGATGATAAACATCCTGACGATTTGATCGAAGGGCACATCAATCAGTTAGCCGCAAGAGCGGTCGCTAGTGGATGTGATGTTTTTGACGTACTGCGGGCTGCTTGTATCAATCCCGTTGAACACTACGATTTGGATGTTGGGCTGCTAAAAGTGGGCGACCCTGCTGATTTTATTGTAGTACACGATTTGAAAAATTTTGAAATCAAGGCGACCTACATCAATGGGAGATTAGTAGCAGCAAATGGTAAAAGTTTTGTTACCCCCGTTGAGACGGAGATCATCAATAATTTTTCAACGGAGAAAAAATCACCCGAAGACTTTCAGCTAAAGGCAGTATCTCACCAAATTCGAGTCATCAAAGCCATAGATGGCGAAATCGTTACCGATAGTTTTCTGGCTCGTGCAAAAATTAAAAACGACCTAGCCGTTTCGGATTTAAAAAATGATATTCTAAAAATTACGGTAGTCAATCGCTATCAAAACGAATTCCCCACAGTTGCCTTTATCCATAATTTTAATTTGAAAAAAGGCGCAATTGCTTCCTGCGTCGGACACGATTCGCATAACATTATTGCCGTTGGGACAGACAATGAATCACTTTGTCGAGCCGTGAATTTGATCATAGAAAATAAGGGGGGGATCTCGGCGGTAGGTGATGAGGAGGAAAAAGTATTGCCACTTCCCATTGCTGGAATTATGACTGACGCTGATGGCTACGAGGTCGCCAAAGCGTACGCAGAGATAGATTTATTTGTCAAAAATAAATTAGGCTGTACGCTGACTGCCCCGTTTATGACCCTATCTTTTATGGCTTTGCTGGTGATTCCAGAATTGAAGTTAAGTGACAAAGGTTTATTTGATGGGAAATCTTTCCAATTTTCTCCTGTGTTTGTTGCTTAATCATTCGTGAACCATTTCTAAGAAAATAATTGTTTTCTTAGCCCTATTTTCGTAAATTATCAATTCTCATAATCAACTCCCATTTTTAATTTATTGTGACCCCACCTACATGCCTACGTGCAATAATTTGCTTACACCGAATTTTGACAATTGCTGACCCCTTTTTGAATCTACATTTAACTAATACATTGAAAATCAATGTGTTTTAAAGAAAATATTAAGACTCATTTTTTTATGATTTAACAAAAATTGGTCAGATTTTTGTTCTGATTTTGTGACAAACACAAATGAGTCAACTCATTTTCCAAAAACGATTTTTATAACAACATACTACTATTGAACACATGAGAAAACAAACACACCATTTTGTGGGGTTAAAAACTATACTTCTGTTTTTGATCTCGGGATTACTATTCTTTACTTCTTGCCGAAAAGAAGACATTCCTGCCCCGAGTGAATTTACCAAAGAAAAGAGAGAGCAATTAGGCGATTTGATAAAAGTAGCCATCGCCTCGGATCAGTCCAAGTTTCCACAACTTTCTCAGACCGGACTTCACGATTCTACTTATTGGTACGTTCAGAAACTTTACAACCAAGCTATCAATGTACTGAGAAATGACGGTCAGTCGCCATCTCACGATCGGTGGGATAAAAGCAGAGCGTGGCAAGTGACTATCCTAAACATTGATGATGAAAAAACTGCCTTCGTCACACCTGGCGGGCATTTATTTATTTCCACGGGACTTTTAAAATCTCTAGAGAAAGAATACGAACTATACTATATTTTGACGTTCGAGGCTACCTTGATGCACGAGCGATTTGTGCTCAATCGGTTGATTAATGAATACAACACGACGACGTTAGAAAATCTCATTCAAGGAGTGCCGCAATCTGCGGGAATGCCTACGCTAAATGATGTAGCAGCCACGATAGGAGAACTCCAGTTTGATGAGAATATGACAATGGAAATTGATCAAAGGGTAGTTTCCTTAATTTGTAAATCTTCCATTTTTGACCGAACGGGAATCATCTCTATCATGGATAACTTAGAACCCAACGACACCAAATGGATGCAAACTCGACAATCTTACGACTATCGAGATCAAATAGATTTTATCGTTAACCTCCCGGTGGATGCGGGTGACGATTGTGGGAATTTTAGATCCAATGGAGGTTATCAAAAATTCGTATTAGATAGATTGTAGAGACGTGGCAATGCCGCGTCTCTACCCCCACGTCCCTACCTTTCAAAAACCTGACTTTCCCACAAAACTTCGAATCGCCTTTCTGTATAAAAAAGATAAATTATTTAGTAAAGACCCAGCAGTACCACGTCTCTACTTTTTTCAAATCTAATTTTCCAAAAGGATCATTTAAAGACAGATTTAGGAAAAAGGAAATGACTGCAGGCTTTCAAATACAAAAGACAATTCGATCAATATTCTAAAAATAGTAGAGACGCAGCATTACCACGTCTCTACTGATTATTTTTCAAAATGTGTTTTCTAAAATAGTTTATCATGACAAAAAATATCGTACTCACACTAAACCTATTATTCCTCTCCACATTCCTCGTAGCTCAAACTACGCTAACTGGAAAAGTTACGGATGCCGAATCGGGCGAAGAACTTATCGGCGCTAATGTTCAAGTGTTTCGTAACGGCGCCTTCGTCGTTGGAGATGCTACGGACATTGACGGCAATTTTAGCCTTAGAGTAGATCCCGGAACTTATGACATAGACTTCTCCTATACTGGCTACCCAACTCAAAAAGTAGAAGGAGTCATAGCCGTTGCCAGTCACGCTACCAAGGTTGATGTTCAACTCCAAACGGGAACAGGACAAGTCCTCGATGAAATTGTAGTAACTGGCTATAAAGTCCCACTTATCCGACAAGATGAAACTTCTAGTGGCGGTAGTAGAGACGTGGCAATGCCTCGTCTCTACTACATTGACGGGGTGAGGGTATCAGGAAATCTAATTCCAGAGTCGGAAATAGAACAAATACAAATCATTCAAGGCGGGCTGAGTGCAGCTTATAGTCATCCCGACGAAGTGAAAGAGAATCCGAATAAACAACCTACCCCCATCCCGTTCAAAGAAACACCTCCTCAGAAAAAGAAAGTAGAAAAAGAGGTGGCTGCCTTCAATGAGGAGTACGAAACCATCGTAGAAAATGAATTCCTCTCGGCAATCAAAACGCCACTTTCTACCTTTTCCATAGATGTGGATAACGCTGCTTACAGTAACGTAAGAAGATATTTGAATAACCACCAAATGCCTCCCAAAAACGCAGTACGTATCGAAGAGTTCATCAATTATTTTGATTATGATTATCCGCAGCCAAGCAATGTAGATCCATTTTCCATCAATACCGAAATATCCGATTGTCCCTGGAATCCAGACCACAAGCTAGTTCACATTGGACTTCAGGGGTGTGATTTACCCAAAGAAAATATGCCTCCTTCCAATCTAGTTTTTCTTTTGGATGTTTCGGGATCTATGAGTTATAACAATAAATTACCGCTGGTCAAAAAATCCTTCAAACTACTCGTTCAGCAACTACGAGAGGAAGATAAAGTATCCAT
>JBCCJE010000199.1:0-7884 GCA_039027925.1 Bacteroidota bacterium | reverse complement strand
TCACTAATGAAACATTCATGGAATTAAAATTTGATATTAGAGGCTATCTTATACCCTATGAGAAAAATCAAATCGAATTTGAAGAATTTAAGAATAACTTTGTAGCATCATTTGAAGAAGATTCATCCAGACATGAGATATTCAAAAGCTACATGAAATATGTGGAAGCATTCAAATCTGAGGTGACTCCAAATTTCAAGCAATGGATTAATGGAAGTTTTGTAACAAATAGAAAAAACCCTAATAATTTAGCTGCCTAAATGAAATAATTTTTTGAAAGAGAAAAAAGACCAGCTCTCGATGCTTGTATTTTTTCTAAAGCAGCGTCGAATACTACATTTCCCGTAGGGCAAAAAACTTTTTTTAATAACTTAGTGAATAATTCAATATGAGTTGGATAAAAACAATTGATTTTTCGCAGGCTACGGGCACGCTAAAAAAGATTTACGAAAAAATAACTGGCCCTGACCAAAATGTGGATAATGTACTCCAAGTGCATAGCCTTCGTCCGCACACTTTGCGGGGACACATGGAACTGTACAAAAGTGTATTGCATCATGCTAACAATACACTTCCAAATTGGTACTTGGAAGCAATTGGAACATTCGTGAGTTTTTTGAATCAATGTGACTACTGCGTGGACCACCACGCGCAAGGGCTAAAAAGACTACTAAATGACGATGAACAGTTTAACTTGACGCTCCATTCGATTCAAAGAAATAGAGTAGAGGAAGCATTTGAGGGTAAGGAACTTGCGGGGATGAATTATGCTAAAAAATTAACGCTTTCTCACCATTGGATTACCAAAAAAGATTTTGATAACCTGAAAGAGGCAGGCTTCGACGATGGAGAAATTTTGGAAATCAATCAAGTAGTGAGCTATTTTAATTATGTCAATCGTACGGTCGTCGGGTTGGGCGTGACTACGGAGGGCGATATTTTGGGACTTTCGCCCAATAATCAAGCTGACACGGAGGATTGGACACACCACTAAATTTTACCAAAGATTAAATCAGGATAACAAAATTTTTGCTCCCTTCTGCGTAATTTTGCTTTGGAGAAATTACATCATTCACCTTTCAATTTTAACTAAATTTTACCTTCCAAAATAGCGTATTTTTCATGGCTCGACGAACAACTGGGCGTGCGAGATGTTTTTATTTGGATGTTGTATTTCATCTCTTTTCGATTAAAAAGAAATTTATAACAACGTAATTACAATCCTTAAATGAATTATCAAAACCCTTCATTTTCGGCTCTGCAAAGAACGGATATTTTAGAAAAACTCAAGACGGAGTTCTTTGATTTGGTAGTGATCGGTGGTGGGGCTACCGGGTGTGGTATCGCTTTGGATGCCGCCTCACGAGGACTAAAAACCGCCTTGATCGAAAAAAGTGATTTTGCTTCGGGCACGAGTAGCAAATCCACCAAACTGATCCACGGCGGACTGCGCTACCTCAAACAATTGGATATTGGATTAGTGCGAGAAACGGGAACGGAAAGAGCCGTGGTTCACCGCCTAGCTCCACATCTAGTCTTACCCGAAAAAATGTTGATGCCGCTAGTCAAGGGTGGAACTTACGGCAAGTGGGCAACTTCTTTTGGGCTAAAGGTTTATGATATTTTGGCGGGAGTAGAAGGAGATGATCGTAGGCGGATGCTTTCGAAAAAAGAAACCTTAGCCCTAGAACCCTTGCTAGAGGAGGAAGGGCTAGAAGGTGGCGGCTACTACGCCGAGTACAGAACAGACGATGCCCGCCTCACTATCGAAAATATCAAGACCGCCGTGCAGCACGGCGCCCTTGCGTTGAACTACTGCAAAGCAATTGATTTTAAGTACAATGATGACTCCGTAAAAGGATTGTTATGCAAAGATGAAATCAACGGTGAGCAATTCGAGATCAAGAGTAAAAAAGTTGTTGCGGCGGGCGGGCCGTGGGTAGATAATTTGAGAAAAAAGGACGGTGCACTCGGTGAAAAGCGACTACATCTAACTAAGGGGATTCATCTGGTTTTTCCCCACGCAAAATTCCCGTTGAAACAGACCACTTACTTTGACGGCCCCGACGGACGAATGATTTTTGCTATTCCCCGTGGACGCATTACTTACGTGGGCACTACTGATACTAATTATACCGCCAACCTCAATCGAGTCATCTGCACCAAGGCCGATGCCGCTTACGTACTACGTGCCATCCATCACGCCTTTCCGAGTGTAAAGGTTAATGAAAAAGACATTATATCCAACTGGGCGGGACTCCGACCCTTGATCCACGAGGAAGGCAAATCTCCTTCGGAGCTGTCTCGAAAAGATGAAATTTTTATTTCCAAGTCGGGACTCATCGCCATTGCGGGGGGCAAACTGACGGGCTATCGTAAAATGGCACAGCGGATTGTGGACTTGGTGACAGAACAAATGGAAGGAGCAACGCTCGAAGCATTTAAGAAGTGCCACACCAAAAATATTTATCTGACACCCGAACCATTTAAAAATTATGGTGCCGTAAAACAATACATTTCCGAATTGGAAAATATCATGGACAGCATTGGGTTGGATAAATATTACGCTTGGTATTTGACTACCAATTACGGTAGGCAAACTGGAGTGATTTTGGACAAACTTCGTTCTTTTGAAGATACACCAGAAGTTGCCTTGGCGAGGGCAGAAGTTTGGTTCGGGGTGTACCACGAGATGGTTACTAGAGCAGATGATTATTTTGTGAGGAGATCAGGTAGGTTGTTTTTTGATATTCAAACAATAGCTGAGATTCGGGCAATAGTCATGGAGGATTTGAAAAATTACTTGAATTGGGATGCCCATCGCTTAGCCGAAGAAAACGAAAAATTGGAGGCATTGCTTTACGATGCTACGCATTATTACGACGATGAGTACGCACTCCAAGATACAGGCAATCAAGTACAGTAGCATTTTTAAGAAAAGTCCCGAATCACGCAAGATAAGATTCGGGACTTTTTTTATTGGTCTATTTTACGCCCTCAAATTCGTCTAATATTTCTTTGTACAAAATAGCGTGAGGTGGATATTCTCTCACCATCACGTGCTTGATGACATCAAAAGCCGTAATGACACCTTTCAATTTGTTATTGATATTGACTACTGGTAGCGTTTTGAATCTTTTGTCAATAAACAATTCGGCGGCGGTACCCACTTTGTCTTTGGGTTCGATGACGAGGACTTTTCTACTCATGACTTCACTTACGATTTGGCTTTCGCTGTTACTGGATTCTTGTAGGTTTTTCCACAAATCGTAAGAAGTAATCATACCTACCAATTTGTGATCTTTGTCCACCACGGGTAGTTGTTGCACCTTTTCCATAGCCATCAATCTGGAAACATCCGCTACCAAATCGTTGGGATGTACTACGATGGGATCTTTGGTCATGATGTTGCGTACTTCTTCGTTTAGCATAATTTATTTTTTTTAATAGTGAAACGGATATCTAAAGTTAGGCTTTATGTTTAAATATCAAAATATAATTGGGTTATAATTTTTTTTAATGTCTTTGTGGCTCACTTGATTTTGAATGCCACGAAGTCACGAAGTCAGGAATTTTTTTACAGGTTTTAAAAATAAATTCTTGGTGGCTTAGTGACTTGGTGGCTATACTTTTTCTACCACGAAGGTAGTATGTAAAAAACCTAACTCATTACAGCATCCTTGCCACCTGCTTTAGCGTAAACATTAACTCAACAAAATATTTGACCGATGCCCCTAATCCAAGAACGTACCGTTCAAAATGCCACTCAAAAATTTTTGGAAAAAAGATACCGACGTAAAGCGCTGAGGAAGCGTATTTTTTCCAAAACAGAAATGCCCACTAAGGTCAAGTACGGTAGGAAAAGAGCAGATGGATTTATTGCTTTTCGTCATTTTATGTGGGGGAATTACGTAGTAAGTATGGAAGCTAAGTCTAAGAAAACTTTACCTGCCATCAGGCCTTACCGTGATCTATTTATTTTTGTGGTCAACTGTCTCCGGTTTGGGATGTACTGCTGTGTGGGTTCAGGAGCGATCCTTGCGCTGTGGAGGATGGACGATCAGCTTTGGCAATTTCTCTTACCACTCTACGTATGGATGATAAGTGCGTTGGTGTACGCTCTGTTGACTTGGCGTAGCTATCGCCACCAAACGATGGATGTCATTGACCAACTCAAACAGTATCCCGCCAACGAACAATGGTTGGCTTTTTCTAAGGATAGTTTCGAAAGTTTGAAAAAGAAAAATCAAAAGGACTTGAAGAAAATTTGTCGAGCACGGGGTATTGGATTAGTCATTTATAACAAAAGAATTACGGTACTGACCAAACCCAAATTCAAGTGGCATTGGGGAAAGGATTTTTTAAAATACTACGCTAAAGAAAAAGTAGTTCGGGAGACTATTAGGTGAGATGGGGAGGAGGGAAGAGAGAGACAGGGAGCAGAAAGAAAAGGGAATGTGGTGAGATAGAATGAGGTTTTGTTTGGTCTTTGGAGTTGATTATTGATAGCTTGGCAGGACGATGAACCAAAAGATTTCTCAAAAAAAATCCTTAGTGTACGAAATACATTTTGTGTATAAAAGGTATTTTCCTATCTTGACTTTTTCAAAATTTTGGTTGTGCTGATTGCCAGTACAAATTTTTTTTTACAAAACGAAAAACAAAAAATCATGGATGGTGTCAACAAGGAAAGATTATTTATTGCAAGTTGTTTTGCGCTACTCGTTACCTCACTCACCTTCGGCATTCGGGCTGGTATTATGAACGAACTGGGTGTCGCTTTTGAATTAAATGAAACAGAATTGGGATGGATGACCATGATGGCATTTTTGGGATTTCCCGTTGCCACCATGGTAGGAGGTGCGTTGTACAATAGCGTTGGTCCCAGATTATTGATGTGGTTTGCTTTTGGTTGTCATTTGTTGGGATTGGGGTTGACGATTGCCGCCACGGGTTTTGAACTACTTTTGATTTCTACTTTTTTTGTAGGTTTTGCCAATGGTATGGTCGAGGCTGCCTGCAATCCCCTCATTGCTGATATGTATCCCGACGAAAAAACAACGATGCTCAATCGTTTCCACGTTTGGTTTCCCGGTGGAATTGCTATTGGCGCTTTGGTCTCCAAATTTATGGGAGAAGCTGGCTTGAGTTGGCAACCCCAAGTAGGATTTATTTTAATCCCAACAATTATTTATGGAGCGATGATTGTTGGTCAGACCTTTCCCAAAAGCGAAAATATTGAAAGTGACACCCAGAAAAATTTCCGCTCCATGCTGGATTGGTTATTTATCTTGACGGCCGTTTGTATCACCTTGACAGCTACCACGGAGTTAGGCACCCAGCAATGGATTGAAAAATTGGTAGGTGCAGCGTCGGGTGCTGATCCGGCTTACGTTTTGGCATTGGTCACGGGCATCATGGCGGTAGGTCGTTTTTTTGCTGGGCCTTTGGTACATTCCCTCAATCCGATTGGAGTATTGTTCGCTTCCGCCATCGTAACTACGGTAGGCATCGTGATGATGAGTCAGGTGACGGGTGGGTTAGTTTACGTAGCTGCTATTTTATTTGCGGTGGGGGTATGCTATTTTTGGCCAACTATTATTGGCTTTACTGCTGAGTACATGCCCGACACGGGTGCGTTGGGGATGTCCATCATGGGAGGTATTGGTATGTTTGGTTTGTCCATTTGGCAACCCATCATTGGTGGTTGGTTGGATGCCGCTAAAAAAGAGGCAGGATGGGCTAAGGATTTGCCCGCCGAGGAATTGGCTCAAATCGAACTACTAGCAGGACAACAAACGCTCGATAACATTGCTTTTTTTCCAGCTATCTTAATCGTGCTGTTTGGGTTTTTGTATGTACAAAGAAAGCATTTGGAAAAGAGGGTTGAAAATGGAGAATTGATAATTGATAATTAGGATTGTACAAAGTTTTTTGAAGTTTCGGGAAAATTGTTTTTTGTTGGTATTTGATAGTGAACTCAGACTAACGGGGTCGGTACTACGTACCTTTAGTACAACTGCAATTGACCATTTTCTACAAACGGTGTCGGCCCTGCAGGCCTATTTCGATTTCAGTACCTTGGAGGTCTGGAAGACCGACTCCGTTTGTAGAAAAGCAGTATCGTTGATCAACGAAAGGTACGTAGTACCGACCCCGTTTATCTAAATTGAACTCATCACCAAAGAAGAAATATCCAAACTCAAAAACTTTATACACCCCTAATTAAGAATTATGAATGAAGCCTGCTCCGAAACCTAGGGGAAATGGAGCGTGAAGGGTTGTTGCTTAAAATTTAGCCACTTAGCAATAATAATTAATCTGGTCTTTGTTCCTGTGAATTGATTGTTACATAATCGCGCCACGGGTACAGCACATTTCCAAATTGATAATTGCTGGCTATTTAAAGAAAATCAAAATTGCTCCGATGGCGGTCAGCACTAAAATCATTTTTCGGTAATCCTGATTTTTGATGCGACTGACTACTTTTACTCCAACGAAAAATCCAAGGAGAATAATGGGAAATAATCGAAGGTTGACTGCTAGGGAATCTACGTTAATAGTTTTCCAATAGAAAATATGTAGTGGAATTTTAGAGAGATTGGTGATGAAAAATAACCACGCTGCGGTTCCTATAAAAGCTGCTTTGGGTAGCCGCATCGCTAAAAAGTAAATATTAGTAAAGGCACCCGCTAGATTACCTAACATAGTAGTTATACCCGCAGCCATGCCCATCAAACTGCCAAACCACCAGTGAGTAGGGACGTTCTTTTCTTTTTTTCTTTCCCACCATAACATCATAATTACAGAAAAAATAATGATGACGGCCATACCTTGCTTGAAGGTAGCTGGCAATAAATCTTTTCCAATAAAGCTCCCTGCCAAAATCCCTAGTAGCATCCACGGTAGTAGGATTTTGATATATTTCCAATCGGCGTGTCGGTTATAGTAAATCACCGCTAGTATATCTGCAAAACTCAGTAACACGAGCATAATACCCGTGGAGGCCTTAGTCTCAAACACCAATGCAATGATGGTTACATTAATGATATTAATACCCTTCAATCCCGCTTTCGAAATACCAATGAGGAAAGCAGCTAAAAATGCTAATAACCAGTAAGAGGTGGATATTTGAAATTGGGGAGCAAGGTGGAGAATGGAAAGCATTTTTTCAGATTTTATAAATGGTGGAGGATTTGAAATTTAGAACTATTGTTCAATTTTACCTACTTTTAAGTGTCTTTCTACTCAGTATCCACATGCTCAAATTTCTCTTTCTTACGTACAAAATCAAAACTTGATGAAGATTATTTTATTATTTCCATTATTATTTTTGGTAAAATTTCAGAAGGTGTACCCAGTTATCTTGACGGAAGAGATAGAATTGGCATCCTGTCCAAATTCTCCAAATTGTGTGAGTACGCAGGAAAAAAGAAACCGTAAAAGGATGCGTCCCATAAAGATCAGGCACAATACAAAGTATGCCATGATGAAAATGAAACTGTTATTGGATGATGATGATGATTTTAAAAGAGCAAAGCTGATCGAGGAAAAAGAGAACTACTTGTACTACGAGTTCACTACTAAAGTTGGAAAATTCATTGATGATGTAGAATTTCTGTTTGATGAAAAAACAAAACAAATACATTTTCGCTCAGCTTCCAGAAAAGGATGGTCTGATATGGGAAAAAATCGTCGGCGCATGAAAAAGATTAGAAAGTTATATGAGACTACAACTGTTACTTGGACACCTGAGTTTTAATGATCATTACGCTTTGTGGTGATTACCACAGGGGTAAAATAGTGTAACCCGAACTACGAAGATTTTGCTGTTAAATTTTTGCACATAATTTGCGAGTTTGCAGGACGCCTCTCCCCCGCTGG
>JBCCJE010000198.1:0-7889 GCA_039027925.1 Bacteroidota bacterium | reverse complement strand
TGTTATAATACGGATGATGGGGACGAATTTATTGTATTCTATCCTACTGGGACTTCAGTTTTTCCATCCGAAATAACAGTTACCACTTCTTGGGGATCAACATTTACACTTGATGATCCAAATAATAATATCGTAGGTGGTAGCTCATACCAAGTTTACGAAAATTTTCCAAATTGTACTTCCGAGAGTAGCTCCTATCAGGATTATATAATTTCGTATAGTATCAACGGCGTCTTATACGAGTGTGAAATTGTGGATGGAGTTGGTATTACAGACGTTACGCCTACATATGATCCAGAGTGTCCTACATCTACGTTTTGTTATCAAAATCAACTTGGGTTATATTTCCCAAATGCGTATTTCCCGACAGGGCAAGCTCAATTCTTTTTTCCGAATAACCCAGCTTCTGATGGTATTTACACATCGCAAATCAATGATTCTGATCCTAATACCATCGTTTATAATGGCTTACCGTGTGATGATAACTTTACAATTGTTTATGGGAATGATCAGATATGCGTAATCGAGAATGGACAGTTATGTGAGGGATGTACCCCTTATTTGGGACCAGATTGTCAATCAGTTTTTGATGATTGTGGGACTACTATTTTAGAGCACATAGAGACTAACCACGGCACAGGTTGTAAAGTATGGAAGGGTGATTGTCATACAACGAATGATATTTTTAGAACTGGAAAGGTAGCCATAGGCACTCAAACTATAGTTGGTGGTTTTAAGCTAGTAGTTAAAGGTGGAATTTTAACAGAGCAATTTAAAATTTGTAGCCTTGGTAGTAATAGTGGTTTAGGTTTTGAATGGTGTGATTATGTTTTTGAGGAAGGTTATAATCTACTCTCATTAGATGCCGTAGAAAAGCAAATCGCCGAAAAAGGGCATCTCCATAACACTCCTTCTGCAAAAGTGATAGAAGATTCGGGAGGAATTGATTTATTAGATGTTACTTTAAATCAACAGGAAAAGATAGAAGAAATATTTTTACATCTAATTGAACTAGACAAACAACTTGATACCATTGAGAGTGAGCTAAAATAATTTTAATTAAAAGTTTTAAACGTAGTAAAATGAAGTTTTTAAAGAAATATTTAGTCATATTCTTTGTTCCACTATACATGAGTACAAGTGCTCAAGTAATTACTTGTGGGGCAATTTTTGACAGTTGCAAAGAAGAATTAATCGAATTTATTCAAAATAATCTAGTTGCTTGTCAACAATTTGAGGGATGTACTTCGGATCAATTAATTTATCGTTCAGGAAGGGTTGGAATATCTACACATAACATACCCTCAGGATTCAAACTAGCAGTAAAGAAAGGAATTATTAGTGATAATATATTTGTCGAGTTATGCGAAAACGGAGGCTGGTGTGATTATGTCTTTGAATCAGATTATAATCTACTATCATTAAAAGATGTAGAAAAACACATTAACGAGAAGGGGCATCTGCACAAAATACCATCTGCTCAACAATTGAAAGAGGAAGGAGGAATTGAAATAAGGCAAATCAAATTAAATCAGCAAGAAAAGGTAGAAGAAATATTTTTGCATTTAATTGCCTTGAACAATCGCATTAAAGAATTAAAAAAAGAAGTTCGGAAATTAGAAATAGAAAATACAGTACTCAAACACCATTAATTTAAGCAATCTTAACGATCAAAAATAAAAGTGATGATAAATCCTAGTAAAAATTCTTTCGTAGTATTTCATATCTTTTTCATGGTAATAGTTTCATTTCGAAGCTTTGGACAGTTCTCTTGTTCCGAAGAAATTGAATACAAGAACAATAGTTTGATATTAACTCAGGTTCACTATGGGGACTTTCCATCTACTGATGTAACTGCTCAACTTTATTTTGGACCTAATAGTTCTAAAAATGGGACTTATGTTACAACAATACCCAATAATGGCGATGGCAAATTTGGTCCCGTCACTTTTGCAGGATTTGATGGTACCTCTGTTTATCCTTTGGATGTATCGGTTTCATTTGAGAATGGAGCTACATACTGTACATATGAAAATGGTTCTTTGTGTCAAAACTGTGAATCGCCCTCAAACCCATCTGATTATAACGATATAGTGGAATCATGTGAAGATATAACTAGTGACTGCCTTGAGTCTTTTAATTTATTTTTGCAAGAAAATATAGAGGAAGCTCTGTGTAATCAATGGGTTGGATGTAAAACTACGGGAAACATTTACAGATATGGTAAAGTGTCAATAGGCACATCCCAATCTCACATCTTTGCCAATCTTACTGTAACCGAAGGTATAATTACTGAGTCTGCAAAAATTGAATTTTGTGGTGACGGCGGCTGGTGCGATTATGTATTTGAACCTGATTATGAGTTACTAACATTAGAAGAGGTAGAGGATCATATAAATGAAAAGGGACATTTGCATAAGACTCCTTCGGGAGAAGAGATAGAAAAGGTAGGTCATTTTGAGTTAAAGGCAGTAAGTCTAAATCAACAGGAAAAAATTGAAGAAGCCTTTCTTCATTTGATTGCCCTAAAGAAAGAAGCTGATCAACTTCAGGCTGAGCTGATAAAATTAAGATCAGAGAATGAGAGATTGAAGAAAGGTAAGTAAATATTTTGGAATATATTAAAAGTGTTTTTTGCCATCTATGCTTCTTGCACCGTCCAAACACAAGAACGAGTTGGAAAAACAATAAGGAATGACTAAAAAATAATAAAGTGCTGCGGCTAACTTGGCTGTTCCACAGCGTGAACTAGGGGTTCGTTCTTGTGGTGGCATTTGGGATGGGAGTAGCAGAGTAGAGCTTCCGACTATTTATCACCATAAAGATTGGAGTATTGTTATTGAGGTTATTGGTTCTCTGTAAGAGACCCCAACAGAGGGCTATTTCTTCATATACAATGCCGCGTATCTCGCAATGTATTTTCCTAATATATCAAATTCGAGATTGACGATGTCTCCTTTTTTCAAATTCCTAAAATTGGTGTGTTCGTAGGTGTAGGGAATAATCGCCACCGAGAATTGATCTTCGGTTGGATTAACTAGCGTTAGGCTCACACCATTGACGCAGATCGAACCTTTGTCCACCAGTAAGTGTGCATTTTTTTTATCATACTCAAAAGTGTAGTACCAACTGCCCTCTACTTCTTTTACTTCAATGCAAGTAGCCGTATCATCCACGTGTCCTTGTACGATGTGTCCATCGAGTCTGCCGTGTTGTAACATTGCTCTTTCAAGATTGACCGCCGAGCCGAGCTTGAGTTTTCCAATATTACTCCGTACTAAGGTTTCTTCAATGGCAGTCACCGTATATTGATTTTCTAATAGACTGGTTACGGTCAAGCATACTCCATTGTGGGAGACACTTTGATCTACTTTTAATTCTTTGGAAATAGGCGAAGAAATAGTAAAATGTACGTTGCTGCCTTCTTTGTCTATACTTTTTATTTGACCTTCCGCTTCAATGATTCCAGTAAACATATTATTTTATTTATAAAGTGAAAATTTATAATTGTAGAGTAATGTATTTTGAATGGGATAACAAATCTGGACATACTTTGTTTTTCCCATAAAAAAAGAGAAATAAGATGTTACGCTTACTTCTCTTTTTTGATGATCTTGACTGTGGGGAAAATTAATCGCCCCGTATGATCTCAATAAATCCGTTGAGAATTTCTCCACTTTCGGTCACACCCGCCACCCGTTTTTCAAAAACTCTGCAAGTGTAGTAATATACTCCTTCGGCTACATCTTTACCTTGAAGATTTCTGCCATCCCAATTGATATCGGGATCGGTACTGGTGAATACTAATTGTCCCCAAATATTGAAAATATTGATTTCTATTCGATCAATAAATCGGTAGGGATAAGGAATAAATAATTCATTAGCGCCATCACCATTTGGTGTAAAGGCGTTGGGCAAATTATACAACGGACAGTTGTCTATGCAGATAATATTACTAAAGGCACTTTCATTAAAAAACGTATCAAGTGCCGTGACAGCATAGCAGCCCGCAATGCCAAATTCAGCATCGGGCGTGTGCTTGAATAGCGTATCAATGACCGTAGAGCCGACTCCTATGAGCTGGAAATTATCACTATCGTTGGGAGGGGCGTAATAAATATTGTACGAAACCACGTCGTCCGTTTCCTCACAAAGATTCATGGGATTGATCCACGACAAAGAATTTTCAAATCCCTCCGTGGCTGATGTTCCCGGATCATCACAACCATTGGTGATCGTAAGTTCAGGCGGACAGGGGGGAATGGTATCCAGCGGAATGCCACAGTTTTCTTGTGAGTCATTGATGAGTACGGGAAGCACGCCATCTATATTGTAAGAACCAAATCCCCTGACAAAGTAGCAGTACTCTATCCCGTTGACCAGACCATCATTATCAATGTACTCCTCGGTGGTGGAAGTCCCGATGAGATCGAATTGATTACCATTTTGCCTGTAAATTTCGTATTCAAAATTATCCCACGGCACATCCAAATCCCAAGTGAGAATATTAGTTTCATCCGTAGAGGCAATGTTCAAGAAAGTAGAAGAAGCCTCATTCGTAAAGTCTAGCGGTTCGGGTTCGCCGTTGACGTAGAAAGCAATTCTATAAGAGTAAGCTAAATCTACGGTATTGAGTAGTGTGTCAATATAATTGGTATCCACGGCTTCGAAAAAATTATTAGCCGTAAATGAAGCACCGGGTATCGGCGCAAATCCGGTAGTAGTGATTCCCTCTGCTCTCCATACTTCGTAGGTGTAGGGCCCGGGATTCATAAGCGTATCCAGGTCATCGGGTTGGGGGCGAGACCATTGTACAAAGATGCTCCCATCTACGGCATCGGTATTTCTCACACTTACATTGGTGATGAGCGGAATATCTCGACTTAGCTGTACACAAATTTCTTCGGAGGGTAAACTTTCCACCCGATTAAAGCTAAAACCGCCCGCCGAGGTTTGAGCAAATTCCGCAAGGACTCGATAGCAGTAATTGCGTCCTCTTTCCACATCAAAATCCGTGTAAACGTATCTTCCCCCAGAAATATCAAAGATACCTCCTTCTAAGCGAGTGTAACCTTTTCCATCTAGCCCAGGATCACAAGTGTCTAAGGGAAATTGATTACTCCCCAATCTTCTCCAAACCGAAAACCCCTTGAAGAAATCATCTTCCACTATTTCACAAAAATAGGGTTGTTCCCAACTGAGATCAATTTGATTATCTATGGGGACTGCCTGAACATCTTCGGGAGGGGGGCCTACTACCTTGATGGTAACTGTTTTTAAGGTAGCTAGACCCGTACTATCTCCGTTAAAATCATCTTCGGCCTTAAAAACTACCGAATAGGGTTGATCGGAAATATGCTCACAGGTCGTTTGCCAAGTAAAAACTTTAGTAATGGGAGGCTCTTCGAAATCATTAGTATTAGGTGTAAACTGGGCAGGGCTAGGACTTACTATAAAAGGCCCACCCAATGCAGTCAGTCTTACTTCTTGACCAGCGTCGGGATCAGTTGCTAATACGTCGAAAGAAATCAACTCCCCCGCAACGACACATAACTCGTCAACTGTTTCGATTTCTGGAGGTTCATTGTTACAATCTTTTACTAGAATTTGCATATCTCGGATCATCGTATCCACGGGTTCTCCATTTCTCCATTCAATAATGTAAATAGCAACATTATACTCCCCTGGCTCTTGCGGAGTATTCCAAAGTAAGTCTCCCGTAACTGCGTTGATGCCTATGGTATTATTGGCACCAGGAGGAAACTGCGAGGGAGAGCTATAATTCGGTACGGGGGTGCCTACGGCTTGAAGTGGAACGGTCATTTCGTAAGATAAACTATCTCCGTCTGCATCAAAGGCATTAGGATTGTGAATAAATGGTTGGCCAATACAGGCGATATCAATGGGCGGCTGGAGCAAAATAGGGGAGTTATTGAAACCCTGAAAAAGTGGGTTAAATATCGTGGCGGTAGTACTCAGATGAAAGGGGACATTATCCGAGCTTGGAGGGTTTACATTTTTAATACCTCCATTTCTGTTAGGATCCGTCATACTCAGTACGTAGTGCCCCACTCCTGGATATTTGTGGGACGCCGTGTATAAATTCTTTTTTACATCATTTGGTAGCAATTCTCCGTTTCCATTACTCCTTTGAACCCATTCACACACAGGAACAAAATCAATATCATATCCCCAGCATATCTCCAAACTGTCTCTATCGGCAGGAATACTACTCGCTTTGGTATAGGTGGTAATCGTAGCGATGATGGTCAAAAAATCAGTACTGTCAATAACGTAGGTAATTTCGCCAGCACGATTGTGGGTAGCTTGTGCCGTGAGGGAAGCTATCAAGGCGAGCAACAAAAGGGGAAACCGTAAAATCTTTACCATATTGAGTGGGATTTACTTTGAGTAAGAAATGAAAACATAAAATGTGCTAAATGCGACAATGAAAATAGTAAAAAATGTAACTAATAAGTAGAAGTAAGTTGAGACTATTTCGCTTCTCCTTACTGTGGAAGTAGAGAAAAGTTAGCAATAAAATTCAAGCCTTATCTCTATTTTCACCGCTTTGTTCTCGCATCCCCATTCTCACCGCTCTATTCTAATAGCCACAAAAAAGTAACGTAAAAAAAACGCCGATATTCTACGATCATTTTACGTCCGAATGACCAATAAGTTTAGTTTATCAAAAACGGGACATTATTTCCATCAACGATGAAGTGAGACCAAATGGTTGTACAGGAAAAGTTTTTTCTAGCTAAAAATACCATCGTTACTTCACTACTAACCAACAGTCACAAACGTTGATGGGTTCAAACTTAAAGTTGATCCAGTTTTTAGTTTTCATTTTTAGAAAAAATAAAGGTAAAACCTAAAAAAGTGTACTTTTGCACCGCTAAAAATCGCTAGCCAGCAAGTATGGATGTAAACATATTACTTTATTTTGGTTTGTTCGTTGGAAGCCTTGCGGTGCTGCTCAAAGCATCGGATTGGTTCATTGATTCCGCAGAAGAAATCGGGCTTTCTCTCGGTATATCTCCATATATCATTGGGGTTACAATCATTGCTTTTGGTACGTCACTTCCCGAATTGGCTACCTCAGTGGCAAGTGTCTTTGCGGGCGAGTCGGAGATCGTGATTGGCAATGTGATTGGGTCAAATATAACTAATATTGCATTAGTGCTCGGACTGGTAGCTATATCCGTAAAAGTCATTCATCTCGAAAATGATATTTGGAAATTAGACATGCCCTTCCTGTGGTTTACGGCTTTTTTTCTATGCTTTGTGGTTCGAGATCAAAATGTATCATACCTGGAGGCAGGGCTGCTACTGCTATCGTTAGTTGTATTTTTAGCAGTATCACTCAATAGTGACGACTCCAATCAAGAGGAGCGCACGAAGGCCTCGTATCGAAGTTATATGTTTTTAGTATTTGGAGGGGTTTTAGTTTGGTTGGGGGCCAAGTACACCGTGGTAGCCATTCAAGAAATTTCTATGACTATTGGTGTCCCTCCGCAAGTGATTTCTCTCTCCGCCGTGGCTTTGGGTACTTCCCTGCCAGAGGTAATCGTAAGCCTCAATGCCGCTAGAAAAGGAAAGACGGGGATAGCCGTAGGAAATGTTTTGGGCTCAAATATCTTCAATACACTTGCCGTAGTAGGCATACCCGTTTTGTTTGGAGACTTAGAAATACCGTCCGATATTTTGAGTTTTAGCTTGCCTTTGATGGTGGTGATGACCATTCTATTTGGGATCATGTGTTTTTCGAAAAGCATATCGAGGTGGGAGGGATATATATTAGTAATTTTTTATGTTTACTTCTTAGTGGAATTATTCAAGTAGTCTTATCCGCAAAAAAGAAAAGGCTGCGAAATTTTATAGTCCTC
>JBCCJE010000197.1:0-7949 GCA_039027925.1 Bacteroidota bacterium | reverse complement strand
GATCTATCGTATTTTCCACCTGATCCTTTCGATAGTTGCAACGCTACGGTAAACTCGTGTGAGCCTGCGCTGTACACTTGAAAGTCTCCCATGAAGGCATCGTAAGAGTAGAAGAACTGTAGATTTTTATACTTCGTGCCCACCAAGAAAGCTAGTGAACCACCGTCTCCCATTCGGTAAGTCAAGCCTGTCATCAGTTTATCATCTAAAAATCCAGCTCTTACATTGAGGTCAATTAAGGTAGGTACGCCCCTTACTTTTTTGAAAAGGATAGAAGGCTCTACGGTCATTTTCTTTTCTTCGATTTTGAACCGATGCCCCGCATTAAAAAGGTAGTATCGCAATAGTGCTGTATCATCCGTTCCAGCAATTTCGTCCAATCTGTTTTTAATCAAGTTGGGAAGAGTTAATCCGAAGAAAGTTCCTTCTGGTAGTTCGGCATATATCCCAAAAGAAGCATCAAAGGATCGAATACCATCTACATTTTCTTCGATCAAATCATCACCTTGATCGTACAGAGGATTATCCAAAATGGCACTATTCAACTGCATTCTGTGAAATTCAGTTGACATTCCAAATCCTAATTTTACATCTTTGATGTTATAATTGAAAGCATAGTTCAACTGCATTCGGTAGCGCGTGAACGAGGCAATATTTTCAGTAAAAAGTAACGCTCCTACACCAAGGTTTTTGCCGATAGGCCCATTGTAGCTAAAAGCGTAAGTCTCGGGGGCTCCCACAAAACCTGTCCATTGATTTCTTACATTCAAAAAGAATTGGTGATTGTCTCTATCGAATCCAGCCGCTGCGGGATTGATTAAAATTTTATTAGCGGTGTAGTGGCCGAAGATGGCTTCTTCTTGGGCATTGATGGTAGTGAGGAGGCAGAAGGAAGCTATTAAGAGTATTAATTTTTTCATGTTTGACAAAGTTTATTTTGAGTTTGTTAGGGCTTGATGAACAGTTTTTGGAGAACTGTTCATCAAGCATATGCTTTTAGGATTAATATTTATTTTTATTCAATTTGTAATTAAAGATCGTCCCGATGAGTTTCGGAAAATAGATTTTAGACATACTCTAAAATCTGATCTATTCTCGAACTATGGACAACGCACCTTTGATAACTTGCTTTGCGCCCGTCGGATCGTCGTACTCGAGAACGTAGAAATAACCACCTTCGGGTAAGACCTCTCCACGTTTGCCCGTTCCTTGCCAGGTGTTATCGTAGTCATTCGTCTGGAAAACTTCTTGTCCCCATCGGTTGAAGATCGTTACGCCTACTATTTGGTTTTCTACACAGTTCACGTAGAATACATCGTTCAGTCCATCTTCATTGGGAGAGATGACTTCTCTGGCGGATAGGCAATCTGTACCGTAGGGTACTACAAATTCTTCTCGTTCAGATTGGCAACCATTAGCATCCGTTACTTGGAGTACTTGGAGTCCCCCGTCTAAATTTTCGATAAATGGATCAGTAGTAATCGTTGAGTTCCATTGGTATTGGTAAGGCGGTGTTCCACCCAAGACGATGACATCAGCCCTTCCGGGGAAGGTATTCACTGTAAGTTGAATGGGATCAGGTTCTATCATTTCGATAGTTCTCACGGCAGTTACACCGTTATCGTCTGTCACCGTAATTGTATATGTACCTTCGCAAAGATCGCCAATGGAGGAAGTACTTTCGCCAGTACTCCACTCGTAAGTGTGAGGCCCCTGACCACCCTGATCTGCACTTGGCACTACGGTAATTCTACCATCGCATAGTGTTGGACAAGAAATTTCTGTAATATCTATGATTAAGTCTGGCTCTAATCCCGGTAGTACAAATTCAGCATCCGTAGTACACCCATTGGCATCCACTACTACTAACTCATAAATTCCTCCACTCAACCCATCAATGCTAGGCAGATTGGGGTATTGATTTCCGTTCTCATCTTCCCAGAGGTATTGGTACGGAGGTGTTCCGCCGATTGCGGTAGTTTCTATCTCACCATTTCCACCCAACGGGAAGGAAGGTTGTGTCAAAATAACACCAGTAATTTCTAAGGCTGCCGAAGGCCCAGGTACATTTATCATCCCCGAAAAGATCGAATTGTTCAGCGCATCGGTAATCATCACACTATACTCTCCTGCCAAAATATCGCAGATGTCTTCGGTGGTAGCAATTTGAGTTCCTGAACCATTTTCCCATTCGTAGGTATAGGGAGCCTGACCGCCCGCTACCGATAAATCAATACATCCTGTAGGTTCGCCAAAACAAGCAACAGGCGTTACATCAATGACGAATCCTATATTTTCAATCACCTCGTACATATTAGGTGAAATGAATACACACCCATTAGCATCCGTGATCGTCACATCGTAAAATCCTGCACACACCCCCGAAAGATCCTGAGCAGTAGAACCATTGCTCCATTGGTATTCGAAAGGTTGCGTACCTCCTACTACGGTGATATTTACCCCCCCATCGCAGTTGGGTGGATTAGTGCTTGCACTTTGGTTCATAATGGTGGCACTCGTAATCTGGATTGGATCTGGCTCTTCGATGATTTGTGATCCACTCGTCATGACCACACCGTCATCATCGGTGACAACCACCGTATAAGTTCCAGCACATAGTCCGCCGAATCCAACGGTGCTCGCAGCGCTGAGTTGTGTTCCAGCAGGTTGGTTGTTATCATCGGTCAGCGTTACAGTAAACGGTGCATTTCCTCCTACAATGGTGACAGAAAGTGTACCGTCGCATTCATTAAAGCAAGATGTCTCATTCACTACTACATTTCCTATCTGTGGTTGTGAAGCATCTACTACGTAGGTAGAAGAAACAATAAAACAATCATTATCATCCGTAATGGTCACATTATAATTGCCTTCGCATAATCCCATCGGATCTTCTACGGTGAGTGGATTTCCTTGTCCGTCCGTCGTATTCCAAGCAAATTCGTACGGCGGATTACCACCTTCTACTGTTATATCAATAGCCCCATTACAAATATCCGTTTCATCTGAAATATCTACATTCGTTATTTCGATGGCCGTAGGTTCGTTAATTGTATAGGATTGAACTAACATTTCTCCTAAATTATCTTCAATGGTTACGAAGTATGTTCCTGCGGTTAATCCCGAAATATTTTGGGTAGTTAATCCACCATTCGGTCCATCCCAAACGAAATCGTAAGGCGTTTCTCCTCCCACTACTACCAGTTCGATAGCACCGTCACTCCCTCCATTACAAGTAACGTCAGTCACGATATTGCTTTGGATTCCCAAAGTATTGGTGACCGCCGCAAAACCTGCTACCGTACATCCCGATGCGTCATCCGTCACCGTTACATTATAAATACCCGCTACTAAGTTGTCCAAATCTTCACTTATGGAAGTGAAGTTAGGATCATTCGAGGCCGTCCACGAGTAGCTATAATTTCCAGCGGGGGTCACAATCAAGTTGATCGCTCCATCCCCTCCCGCTACACTTTCGTTGGTAATTCCATATTGAAGGGTGAAAACAGTTGGCTGAAGAATATTATAGACTTCTGAGAAAGTACAGCCATTTGCGTCGGTAACAGTTGCGGTAATATTTCCACCACAAAGCCCAGTTACATTTGTTCCAGTATCACCGTTGCTCCAGTCCACGGTATATCCTGCCGTTCCACCAGAGATACTCAAACTGATAGCACCATCACAAACACCCGCACAAGAAGCATCATCAACGCTGGCTACCACATTGAGCGGAGCAGCGGGTTGGGTGATATTGATTCCATTGAGTTCGCCTGTGCATCCGTTGGCGTCAGTTGTCGTTACGGAATAAGTACCTTCGGCTAGACTAGAGACCGTTGCGTCATTTCCTAATTGTGGATTCCATGCGTAGGTATAAGGGCCAGTTCCTCCTGTCCCTTGTACTGTGATTGCGCCTGTATTTTCACCAAAACAATTTACGTCTTGGGCATTGACTAAATTAACACCTACATTAGCTCCATCCGCTACGGTAAAAGTAGTTGTTCCGGTACATCCATTCACATCGGTTGCAGTTACGGAATAATTTCCTGCCATCAGCCCCATTGGGGTGATGCCGTTTGCCCAGTCGTAAGTATAAGGAGAGTCTCCTCCCGATGCTGTAACTTGAATAAGACCATCATTTCCACCCGCACAAGTAACATCCATGACATTACCAAGGACGGTGATGGGGTTACAAGCATTATCTACTAGGAATGCTCCAGTTCCAGTACATCCATTATCGTCGGTTACGGTTACTTGATAATTTCCCATCGCAAGACCAGTTAGGTTAGCCGTAGTACCTACGTTGGGATTCCACAGGTAAGAGGTGTAATTTCCAGTACCTCCCGTCACGTTTAGAGTGATCGTTCCGTCGTCTGCACCAGTTGAACTTACGGGCGTGGTAGTTCCTTGGACGGAAATGCTCGTAGGGTCGTCTATATCGAAAGAAGCAGTAGCAGTCGTCCCAAGACAATCCGTTACAGTCAAGGTATAAGTACCAGCCGTAAGACCCGAAATGTCTTCGGTGGTTTGTGAATTTGACCAAGCAAAAGTATAGTCTTCCACACCTCCTGAAACTGTTACGTCAATGGCAGCATCCGAATCTCCTGGGCAAGAAGGTGGCGTAATTGTCTCCGTGATAGCTATTGCAGGAATATTTTCTACTGTAATGTTACAAGCATCTCCTAAGAAGTTAATGATCGTTTGAGCGTTAGAAACTTCCACTAAGAAGGGTGGAACGGCATTTGGAAGTGGCCCCATCTCTAGGTCAGCATCCTGACCTACATTTCCAACGACGTCGAAGCACACTTGGTAGAGTGAAGTCCCATCGGCAAGATCTACTCCTACTCCAAAATTATCAGACCAAAGTACTTTTCCACTTTCTACATTAGGATCATAAACCAAACTACTTCCACCTAAGTTGAGTGGATTCCCATTTCCAAACGCAAATGAGTTAAAGGATAGCACCGCAGGATCCCACGTCATCCCGTACTGCATACTCAAAATATTATCAAATCCTTCTACTACTCTGACATCTACACAGACGGTAGAATTTGGCTCGGCGAGCGGACAACAATCCCACTCTAAACGTAAGCCGCTAAAAACACCCGTTACATCTACTGTGCCCGGAACACCCGTAAAATCTGCCAAGCCATTGACATCCGTGACTTCTATCACTCCACCAAAGCCAATGATTGAAGATTCTCCCGCTGACCCTAGAATATCAAAACACACTTCATAAATAGGGGTGTCATCGGGTAAGGTCACGCCCGAAGCATTATCCCACGAAACAGAGATGACACCATTTGCTGTATTGGTCGTTCCAAAGTTGCCAACAGCGGGTGGTGCAGGGTTTAATAATCCAAGTGGATTACCAGATTGATTAGGGGCTAACGGTTGACCAGTTCCATCCACGATGCTATTAAAAGCAATAACACTAGGATCGAAAGTCATTTCGTACTGAAAGCTAGCTATTTGATTAAAATTGGCTACCGTAAATGGCACACACACTTGATCTCCGTTGCCACCTGTCACATCACCCGCGATGAACCCGACACCACTAATTGGTCCCGCGCTACCCGTTGCGGTGATTGTTCCCGAATTGACCTGATGCGGTGTAATCAAGCTATTTTTAATAACTTCTACGTTAGAAAAATCAACGCTAGTGCTCGATCCTCCCGCACCAATGACAGTATAGAATATTTCGAAAATAACTTCATCATCACATACCGTTACGCCCGATGCATTATCCCACGAAACAAAAAGATTTCCATTACTCGTTTGTGAAGTTCCAAAGCTACCAACTGCTGGCGGCGCAGGATCAGCTAATCCTGCTAAATTCAAATTACCCACGGAGTCAAAGGAAATAATAGCAGGATCCCAACTCATCGTGAATCCGAAACCTTCGATGTTATCAAAATTATCAACAGACACTTTTACACTTCCGTTAGTCCCTGTGTCGCCCGATTCGTCGGACGCCGTAAGTGTGACATCGCCCGCACCAGCACATCCAGTACCATTTACATTGAATGTACCGTTGTTGACTGAAAGTAATCCATTGGCGAGAGATAACTCCTCGGTAGCAGCATTGATTGCTAGCACCGTTCCCGCAAATTCGATATCCGAAGATTGTCCTGGACTACCGACCACCGTAAATTCAAGGGTCAGGAGTTTATCCCCATTGGCAATGGTATTGGGAGAAGGATTGAGGAGATCATCATCAAAATATTGAACAATCAAAAAGTCGGTGATATTTTGAGGCATTGGTCCAAATCCACTTGGATAAGAAAAACAAACATTCGGAGTACCATTTATATTACACATAATATTATCGTAAGTAATGGCATTATCAAACTGAAGTACGTTATTGTCCCATTCCAATCGCATTTGGAATCCAATCATATCTACAAAATTTTCAACAGTAAGATCTACCGATACGGTAGCTCCGGGATCAGCATTTGTGGTTGATGGCGAGATGTTATAAACTACATTTTGGGCAGTAGCCATAGTAGTCAGTAAGCATCCGAAAAGTAAAAGTGTGATTAATTTTTTCATGATGATGTCCTTGTTAGTGGGATACGGGATGAACAAAAGATCAATGCTCATTCCTAAATGATGTTAAAATTTTTTACTTAACAAAAATTAGTTTTCCATTCAATTGGTGTTCAGTCGTCTTCGCTTGATAAATGTAATTTCCAGCACCAGGAAAAATCGAACCGTCAATTTCGAGCTGCTGAATTCCGCTATTCATGTATTGTGTATGGCTGTATATTTCTTTTCCAGAAATGTCCGTGATAGTCACAGTAACATCCGTAGATTTTTGTAGGTCAAAAGATAGGTAGGTTTGTTCTGTAAAAGGATTTGGAAAAGCCTTGAGGGATTGGATATTTTCGGAGAGGTTGGGTTGAATATTAACTAGGTCTTGCAGAACAATTAGTCCCGTCTCGTAAGTAGTAGCAACGGGATTTTGGGTAACATCCACTATCTCCTTTACCGTAGGCGAATCTATAAAAATCAACGGAATAGAATCTCCCACAGCCCCTTTAGCTTTCATAGTTAGGGTAAAAATTACCGTTTCGTCATCAACGGATACGCCGTTCAAAAAGTCATCCACCCACGCCACGGGCAAAAGACCATTGTCCGTGTTAATAGAGGTATCGCCAAAAGTAGCCGCATCCATGTAAGGTAATCCCATGTTAGAGATTTCGACAAAATCTAACTTTGTAGGATCCCACTGGATCGTGTATTGCATCGTGATGAGATCGGTGAAGTTGTTGACCTTTACCTCCATTTCGAACTCCTCACTCTCGTCAACTATTATTTCGGGTAAGATGATAGTAGGCTGTTGACCAAAAGAAGGCAGACCAAAAGCAATTACCAACAAAAAGGTAAGTAGATTTTTGTACATTATATTTAACAATTGGTTGATAAAAAAATTTTCTTTTATGACAATGAAAGCTGAGTAGTCAAAGGGGTGTCCAGCACCTTTGCGCTTTAAGTTTGATTCATAAAAAAATTCCCAAGAAGGGGAAAAACGGTAGTGATTGTTTAGAGAAAAATGATGTTTAAGTCATCCATTTTTTTTGAAAAACTCTACATCTTGGTTGGGAGGTAAAGTACTCGTTTCAATCATGGGATTTTAATTCGTTGTGTTTTTTGTTTTGTATATACTTCGGAAAATAGGCAAGAGATAAAAAATTTGACCTTACCATATCTTCGATCATTATTGATTTTTGTCCAAAAGCAAGTAAGCTTCGGAGCATACACAATCTTTAAAATAAAACTGCAACGTATTTGTCCACAAATTGAAAGGGAGGTGTACCTTCATTTAATTTTTTCTTACGGGGGGGAAATTGTGTATTAGTTATCAATTTTTCCGTAGAATGTTATTTTGTAAAAAAGGTAAATGAAGTGTGGGTTTTAAGACCTGCAGTTCATGGGATTTTTAAAGTTGG
>JBCCJE010000196.1:0-8015 GCA_039027925.1 Bacteroidota bacterium | reverse complement strand
GTTTGATGTGAGTATAAAACCATTTTTCGCTGATTCGGCTGTGCACCTTTTCTTGTAGAAGCGCTTGAAAGTTGGCAATTTCTCTACCCTTAAAATCGTGAATGGGCCGCTTCCAACTAGGATACGATTCCTGATATTTAGTCAGTAATTCTTTTTTTAATTGATAAAAAAACTCCATTTCCAACATGCCACGAAGGTAAAGATTTTCCGAATCACTTTCTCATTTTTCAAATTCGTTTGATCCCCATTTTTAGACATACCCTAGTGCGTATCTCCAAATTTCCTCTTTTGTAAAACCTTGTAAATACTTGTAAAACCATTTACAAAGCCTTTACAAGCCTATTTTTTGTGACTCTGCTGGCGTTGCCGATACTTTTGCACAAAACAAATTTTCCATTTTCAAAAAATTATTCAACATGAAAAAATTAGTCTTTCTATTCATTTTAGGAACATTGCTCGCCACCAACTCCATCATCGCTCAACGGGGATATTCCTCCGGAGCGATGGGCATGAGTAAGCAAAAATCCAGTCAACTCGTTATTCCAAATCCCGACGAAATCGTGGTGGAGGAGTATATGAATTACCACACGCACAACTTACCATTGCCCGAGGAAAATCAATCTATTGGACTAGATGTTCGTTGGGGCAATCCTACCGTTTCGCCCACTAGCAACGAGGCGGTTTTACAAATCGGACTGACAACCCACCGTAAGGAGATGTACCAAAATTCGCCACCCGTAAATATTAGCTTGGTCATCGATAAAAGTGGGTCTATGGGTGCAGAAGATAGGTTGGTAAAAACCAAGCAAGCCATGTCCGAATTGGTGAAATTTCTCCGCCCCAAGGACTTTATCTCCATCGTCGAATTTGACCACGTAGCAAGAGTTGTCCTCCCTGCTCAGCCCGTCAATGACTTACCCAAAATCGAAAATGCCATTGCCCAAATCCAACTGGGTGGCTCTACCAACTTGCACGATGGCATCATGCTAGGATACCAAGAAGCCGCCAAAAATGCTAGTAGTAATCATTCGAGCAGGGTGATCGTCCTGACTGATGCTATTGCTAATACTGGCGTGGTTGATCCAGAAAAAATGATCCAAAACCGCACAGGATACGATAGTAAAAAAAATATTGATTTTGCGATGATTGGAGTAGGTGTGGATTTTAATTATCAGCTTTCTCGAAAGTTGACTAAAAGTGGAAAAAACCAAATTCACTTTATCAACGATCCCGACGACATCCAAAAGATTTTTATCAACGAAGTAGAGGCATTGTTATATCCCGTTGCAAAAGATCCTACGCTAATGATTGAGTTCAACGAAAATTTAGAATTAGCGCACTTTTACGGATACGAGCCAACCGTAGGCACTCAAAATATCCGATTGAATCTGAACAATATCAATGCGGGACTGACCCAAGTAGTGCTCGCAAAGTTTAAGGTCAAAAATGGACAACGCCGCAAGATTCCGCTCACCGTCAGATTGAAGTATTTTGATCTACAACAAAACGAGGAGATAGTACAAAAAATAAAAGTCAGATTAAATGTGGATAATTCGTGGACGACCCATCCTCTACTGAAAGATACGGAAGTAGAGAAAAATTATCGGATCGCTCAAATGGCGGAAGACTTAAAAACGATGGCAGATTTTTACCAGAAAAATCAACCGTTTGCGGCGCAGGGGCATTTGAGTTTGGCGATCAATGAAATAAAAAAAGCGTATCCCAATCCAACGGATACCGACTTTTTGCGGATGCTTCAAATCTTGGAAAACTATATGGGAAATTTGAATTCTATTTTGGCAAGGAAATGATTTGTAGAGCGTGAAAAATTATGGGGTGACGGGAAGAAATTGCGGGGTGACAGGTAGAGAAATTACGGGGTAACGGGAAGTTACCCCGTAATGGGTCACTTTCCCCGTAACTTCCTGTTACGGGGAAAATTAAAAAGGAAACACCGCATTGGTCATTATCATACTTTCCGAAAAAGCATTGTTATTTAATCCTAAGTCCTCCCCTACTGCATTAAAATAGTGGGTGAGATTTTCGGTAGCCATGTTGCCCGTCAGATCATCTTTCGCCATCGGACAACCCCCAAATCCTCGGAGTGCACCGTCAAATCGAGTACAGCCACTTTGGAAACCTGCTTCTATTTTTTCTTTCCAGTTGTGGGGTTGCGTGTGTAGGTGAGCGCCAAATTCAATCTGAGGATACGCAGGGATGAGGTTGGAAAATAAATACCGAATGGTTTCGGGATTGGAAACGCCAATCGTATCAGATAGCGAAAAAAGCGAAATGTCTAACTTAATCAACTCATCCACCCACTTTTGCACAATCTCGGCGTTCCACTCGTCGCCGTAGGGATTACCAAAACCCATCGAAATGTAAATATTCAATCGCTTATTATTCGCTACACAAAGTTCTTGAATGACCTTTACCCTGTCCAATGATTCTTCGATGGTAGCGTTGGTATTTCTGAGTTGGAAAGTCTCCGAGATAGAGAAAGGATAACCCAAATCGTGAATAGCTTCGTGCTGAACGGCAGCTACCGCTCCTCTCCTGTTAGCTACGATGACGGAAAGTTTGGTCTGCGTGGAACTTAAATCTAGGTGCTTCAATACCTCTGCGGTATCTTTCATTTGGGGGATGGCTTTGGGAGAAACAAAGCTGCCACAATCAAGCGTATCAAAACCCACCTGTAGTAATTTGTTGATGTAATTTGCTTTTTTTTCGGTGGGAATCCACTCCTTAATTCCTTGCATGGCATCGCGGGGGCATTCAACTAATTTGATCATATTTGGTTTCAATATTTGAGCCACAAAGATAAGATTTTTTCATTTTGAAATGTTGAACTCATTGTGACGATAGGCGTTGTTCTAGTAGGTATTTGTCAAGTATTTAAGAAGCGGGGGAGAGAATACTTCATTGAGAGCGTAGGGAAAATTGATAACGTGAAAGTAATAAACCACAGAGGTATTTTAATCTTCTCCACTAAAAAATTTAACCCAATGAATAAAACAATAATCACCGTCCTTGGATTTGCGCTGTTTTTGTCAGGCATGTACGCCTTGGTTTTAAGTTTGGTCGGAGCAAAGTTTACGGCACTTCTTTTTTTAGAAAAAATGGGTGCTACGGCAGCCTTTGTTACCAAACTCGCAATGGTGATGTTTGGCATACTTTTAATTTTTCTGTCGAGAACAAATGTTCAGGACAGAGAAGTACAGCAACAAGAAAGTCAAAGTACTAAGTAGTGACACAACTTTTTCTTACGGAGTTTCATCTTTACAATAAGTAGTCCGAGCAACTTCCGAAGTTGCATCCACTTTGTAAATGTTTTGTTTAATTACTACTTTACTTTAAGCATATGAAAATACTCTCCGTACTACTCTTGTTTATTTTTTTTGAAACGAATGCGCAAAATCCCATTTTGACGTACGAAGCAAGTCGGGATTCCAATGAATACATTGCTGAACTCCGCAATATCAATGACTTGTAGATTATACCTTGATTGGTGATGATTTTTATTTTGTATCCAGAAAGAATAAAGAGGAAAAATTTAATCAAATGTGGAAATTGAAATGGTGACTCAGTTTGCGCCAATGCTGAAGCATTAGCGCAAATAGGACGCTAAAACCAACTATTCTTACTCCGTCGCCTACTGGAAGTTCGGATTCCGAGCGCACCTAACAATCCTCTTGTAACTTCCCGAATAATAGTTTTTCCCGTGGAGCTACTCGCAATTTTTTCAAAAGTGCTTTTCTCTTTTCTTCTTGATCTGGAAGAAGATTTCCGAGCTTTCTCTTGTTGCTTTTTCAATTCTTCTTGGTGTTCTTTCTCCTGCGCCAATTCTATTTTCTCGTTTAAAATTTCGTAGGCACTTTTGCGATCAATCTCTTCATTATATTTTTTAATGATGGCTGACTTTTTGATAATCGCATCAATTTCTTGTTTAATCAAAACGTCCATTCTCGACTGTGGTGCTCGAAGCAAGGTATGCACCAAGGGTGTCGGAATCCCTTTTTCGTTCAAAACAGTTACCAAGGCTTCCCCAATTCCCAATTCTGTTAACAATGCTTCTACATCGTAGTATTCAGAGTCAGGATAATTTTGGGCGGATAGTTTGATCGCCTTTCTGTCTTTGGCAGTAAATGCTCTGAGGGCATGCTGAATTTTTAAACCCAACTGCCCCAATACGGCATCTGGAATATCCGCTGGATTTTGAGTCACGAAAAATAAGCCGATTCCCTTGGATCGAATCAGTTTTACGATGGCTTCAATTTGATCCAACAACGCTTTGGAAGCATTATCAAAAACCAAGTGTGCTTCGTCAATAAAGATGACCAGTTTAGGTTGTTCCAAATCTCCTTCTTCTGGAAAACTTGCGTACACCTCCGCCAGCATTTGTAACATAAATGTGGAGAACAACTTTGGCTTATCTTGAATATCCGTCAATCGCAAAATGGAGACGATGCCTTTTCCATTTTTATCCAACCGTGTCAGATCGTCCACATCAAAAGATCGCTCCCCAAAAAATATCTCCGCCCCCTGCTGTTCTAGTTCTACAATTTTTCTTAGGATAGCGCCCACCGAAGCTGTGGACATTCTGCCATATTCCCCTTCTACTTCTTTTTTCCCTTCGCCCGTCATCCATTGTAAGGTTTTTCTTAAATCCTTTAAGTCCAACAAAGGCAATCCTTTATCGTCACAATACTTAAATACAACTGCCATGATACCAGATTGGGTGTCCGTCAAATCCAAAATTTTGGAAAATAAAACTGGACCAAATTCGGTAACGGTAGCTCGTAGCCTTGCCCCTTTTTCATCTGATAAACTCAAAAACTCCACGGGACTCGTATCGGCTTGAAAAGGGATACCTATCTTTGCGTGGCGTTCGTCAATCTTAGGATGCCCGTCACTCGCTGCGGCTATCCCCGATAAATCTCCCTTGATGTCCATCAACAATACTGGAACGGAGTTGGCAGAAAGATGCTCTGCTATAATTTGTAAAGTCTTTGTTTTTCCTGACCCCGTTGCTCCCGCAATCAAACCGTGGCGGTTGAGCATTTTCAGCGGAAGTTTTACCAACGAATTAGTTTGGCATACTTTATCCACCATTGCGCCACCTAGTACGATGGAGTTGCCTTTGAAGGTATATCCTTTATTAATATCCTGAATGAATTTTTCTTTGTTACTCATTTTTTTTAAGACGTTTGATATTAGCCTTTTTACGACCTGCTCCGAGAACACGACGATTAAACTTTAGGCGTTTTATTTTTCTGCAAATTTAATTTGTTCTTTGAAAATTAGGAACGAAAGAAAAAATACTTTCCTCACTGTTTTTATCGTTCCAATCCTCTGACAATCACACCTTCGAGTTGTAACTTTTTTCTCCTTAGCAAATCTCGATATTTTACCCCTTCTTCAATGGCTTCCTGTCGCTCATCGTAGAGCCACTCGATGTAAACGGCAAAGTCGTTGGTATCCTCGAAGAAACAATTTAGCGATAATAAATTGGCTTTGATGCCGTTTCTTCGGAGCATGTCCATGCGCTGCTCGGCGGCTACTTGGGAGTCAAACTGACCATCCTGCACGATGTATTTTTTTCCAAAAAAATTAAAAAATCGGGAACAATCATAACTTGTAATACTCTTGTTATTGGATTCTACAAAAATTTCGGCAGCTTCTCCCTTGGCAGTCAATTCTTCTTTCTTTTTTAGTGGTGCGCGCTTCATAACAAAACCCTCCCGTTTGTCTTTCTCTACGATAGCTAGGTAGGAGTCGGGCGTATTTTTTCTTTTGGGAGCTACGTAGGCAGAATCAATATTTTGGTCAAACTCATCGTACCCGTCGTTGGGATTATTCCTAGCCACTTTTTCTATCTCGGTGTCGTAAGCAGTTTCATCTTTTATCACCACGTAATCACTTTGTCGTAAATCCTCGTAAGCCACGAACCCAATTAAGCAAAACATTAAAACTGAAGTAAAAATGGGTTTGAAATGTTTCTCCTGATAGCGTAGCAAAGAATTGGTTCTTTTTCCGAATCCTATTTTTTTTGCCGTTTTTTGTCCCCAGCCTTTGGCACGTTTCATGGAGTTGGCATTTTTGAATTTATCCATACCCACGAAACTCAATATCTTTCTTCGATTACCGAAGAGTTCTTCTCTCGATGGCGAAATGATCAAATGCGCATTTAATTCTTTATCAACGGACAGCAGCCCGAATCCATTTCTAACACACTGTTTACGGAGTTCTTCCAGCGCAGGATCTTTGGGCCCGTAGAATATATTATCTCCAATGGCTACCCACTGCTCGTCGGCGTGGTATTGTTGAAATTGTTGTAGCGCGTAGATATAGCGATACTTCGCCCTTTTACTAAAAAATTGATGATAAAAAATAAATACGAGGGTAAATAAAACGGCGAGTCCGAGGGCTAATGTCCAATTGCCTTTCGAAAATTTGAACCAATGAAAATAGTGGGCAAATAAAACCAGAATGGCAACAATCGAACTGCCCCACATCAGCGAATCCCAATTCAATAATTGCGCTTGCATTTTGTACTTGACCTCTTCTCGAGTTTCGAATGAAGTAGCTTCTACTGAGGCCACAAATTGCTTATCCTCCCCACGTGGAAAAGTCAACAACCCATCCGCAATAATGCCATCTTTAGTAATTTGATCTACTTTTAAGTTCGTCTCCCCAGAGCGGGGGCGATGCCGATAGTACATTTTTAAAAACCGAAGGGCGGATTTTTTTATGTTGTGTTCGGATTGGGAAATCATAGTGTATCAGTAGGTTCGTGATTAAGCTGTTTCCAAAGTTGGATGGTTTCCATCGCTTCTTTGACATCGTGAACGCGGAGCAGATTGGCGCCTCGTTCTAGGGCTAGGGCATTGAGGGCGGTGGTGCCGTTGAGGGCATCTTGGGCAGTAGAATTTAATACCTTGTAGATCATACTTTTTCGAGAAACCCCTACGAGTAAAGATAAGTCCAATATTTTAAATATGGCTAATTTTTTTAATAATTGATAATTGTGTTCTACCGTTTTTCCAAAACCAAAACCAGGATCGAGGATAATATCCTTCACACCTAGTGCTCTTAATTGTCCTACTTTATCTATAAAAAAGCGAAGCACTTCTTCCGTAACATCCTGATAATCAGGCTTTTGCTGCATAGTACTCGGTCGCCCCTGCATGTGCATCAGGATGTACGGTACGTTGAGTTGAGCTACCGTTGCAAACATTTTTTCATCAATATTCCCTGCCGAAATATCATTAATGATGGCAGCCCCGGCGGCTACAGCCTCCTCTGCTACCTTACTTCTGACGGTATCTATCGAGATAATCGTATTCGGAAAAGTGGAACTCATCTTTTGAATAATGGGTAAAACTCGACGTAGCTCTTCCTCCTCGTCAATAATTTCTGCTCCGGGACGGGAGGACATTCCCCCCACATCAATGACAGCTGCACCCTCTACGATCATTTTTTCCACTTGTTGTAACATTGCTTTTTCATTTTCATATTTCCCCCCATCAAAAAACGAATCGGGCGTCACATTGAGGATGCCCATGACGACGGGTTCGGAGAGGTCGAGGATTTTTCCTTTGCAGTTAATGGTTGTTTTTTGGTGTAGCATGGTTTAATAATTATTGTCCAAAAATAAAACATTTTCGAAGTCGATGTGGAATAATTAAAAATTCCCTCGGCATAGTATTTGAAATTGTCTGACCTGAAAATGCAGTTATCAAAAAAAACTGTTCGATTACATAACCATTAAATCATCAAACTTATGCAGAGTTGCCATAAAATTATTTTGCAACTAACCGTTCTAGCCTTTCTATCCCTCACCGCTTGCCAGAAAGAAAATTTAGAAAGTTCCGATAATTTAATTCCTGAACCTAGTCATCTCACAGAGTTTCCAGAAAATCCCACAGTAGGGGTGTACGAATTAGGTATTGCTGACGTCGAAGACTATATTTCTAACCCTACTCCAACCGTGATTAATAATTCGGAAGTAGCGG
>JBCCJE010000195.1:0-8026 GCA_039027925.1 Bacteroidota bacterium | reverse complement strand
CTAAAGAAAAAATAACCTACCCAACTTGTTCAATTAATTAATCTTTCATTCCTTAATAATAATTAGTGTAATAATTTGATTGATTAGCAGGCTTGCCTCGAAAGCGTTTTGTTGCGAAAAAATTCGTAGTCCAAAGACGCTAGCTGCCTTTTTTTCTTTGCGCACAAAGATAAAATTTTAAGGGAAACCTTTACTTTTTTACAGTTGAAAGCATTCCTAAAATAAGGAATGAAAAAATAATAAATACAGTTTTTAACGGTCTATTTCCCATTCCTAAGAGACAAGTTTTTATCTGAAATGTAACGATTTGTTAAAATCTTCTTAAAGAATAATCCTTACCCCATCCTTTTTCTTCGTACGCACAGTCTAACCCGTAAAATCTTCTTCCACAAAGATTTTGAACCTATTTTTCAAATCACATTTTTAGGAATGGTTCAATAATAACTTTACATTTTCTACTTGTTCTTTTTCCTTTCTGCTGCGTTGATCCCGAGTACTCGGGACACCGATGCCCCGCATCGCCTACGTTTTTCGCCTTGCATAAAGAAAAAATAACTGCGCATAAAATGTAAATTTATTAATGCACCATTCCTTATAAACCCAAAAGAAAAAATTTATGAAAAATTTAGTGAAAATTTTTAGCCTAGCTTTTTTGATCCTTAGCTTAAATTCTGGATGTAAAAACAAAGATCAAGAGGAGTGCGTGTGCACCGAAATTTATGCCCCTGTTTGTGGCAGCAACGGAGAAGTGTATTCCAACAGTTGCTACGCAGCATGTGCAGGCGTCACCTACACAGCAGGATTCTGTACCCTAGAAGCTAACGCAACGATTGTCAACGATGGCGACATTGCATTGGATGGCTGCGGATGGCTGATTCAATTTGAAGTGGACGGATCGATCAGAAGTCACCAATCCGATGACCTCCCAAACAATTTTCAACAAGATAATCTGCAAGTTAGCATCAAGTACAAACCTACTTCCGAAGTGTTTACTTGTGGGCTAAACGCCACGGAAATACCAAAAATTAAAATAGAAACCATTGAGTAATTGTAAAGTCCATCTCACTACGCTGACGATGCTGATTTCAATCCGTAATTAGATTAATTCCATTTAGAATTTTCTTCGAAACCATTTCTATTCAGGCGTGTTTCATCAAATAATAATATTTAATTTTATTAGAGAAAACGCTCCTTATTGCTTAGGAGTAGAAACAACTTATTTTAGAACAAAATTTGAATAAGAAAATGATTTCAGAAAAAATGGCGAAAGCCTTAAATAAACAGATCAGCTTGGAGGGGTACGCTTCTTTTTTGTATCTGAGCATGGCCTCTTGGTGCGACAACGAAGGATTGGAAGGTTGTACAAAATTCATGCACCGACAATCCGCCGAAGAACGAGAGCACATGCTAAAGATATTTGAGTATCTCAGCGAAGTAGATGCACACGCTTTGACACCCGCCGTGGCTCAGGTACCGCATACCTTTGAAAGCCCCCAAAAGATGTTCGAAATGGTCTATGCTCACGAGCAAAAAGTGACCAAATCCATCAATGATTTATTAAAAATAGCAAGGTCAGAAAATGACTACACTACGGAGAATTTTCTTCAGTGGTACATCGCCGAACAGCGAGAAGAGGAGAACTTGATGCGGTCCATTTTGGATAAGATTAAAATCATCGGAAACAGCCCGATGACCCTGTATTACATTGACAAAGAAATCGAATCCGTCAATGCTTATGAATTGGCAGAAGAGATGGAAGAGTAAAGTAATTAACTGTATGAAGATGCAATGGTTTGGAGTAATGTCTTGCTCCAAACCTTTTTCTTTTTTACTAATATCTCAAGCCAATACTTACCAATGTCAGAACTTAAAGATGGAATAAAAACCTACCACGCTAAGGACGCTACATCTTGGCGTAAATGGCTGAAAATCAATCACTTAAAAGAAAAAAATGTCTGGCTAATCATCTATAAAAAAATTGCGGAGACTCCAAGTGTGACTTACCCCGAAGCAGTAGATGAGGCACTCTGTTTTGGTTGGATTGATAGCAAACCCAATAAGCGGGACGATAAAAGTTTTTACCAATATTTTTCCAAAAGAAACCCTAAAAGTAATTGGAGTAAAGTCAATAAAGAGAAAATTAAAAGACTTCAAACGGAAGGAAAAATAGCCCCTGCAGGAAAGGAAATGATTCGACTGGCAAAGGAGACTGGCACCTGGGATGCACTAGATGATGTGGAAAATTTAGTGCTGCCTCAAGACCTCCAAAAAGAGTTTCATAACAATAAACTTGCATTTGATAATTTTCAACAATTTCCGAGGTCAGTAAAGCGTGGAATTTTGGAATGGATATTCAACGCAAAACGAGCCAATACCCGTACAAAGCGCATCCAAGAAACGGTAAAACTTGCCGAAAAAAACATCCGAGCTAATCAGTACAAAAAGTGATTTTACTCGTCTGACAGGAAGACTAGAAAAAGGCGAATCAATAGATTTTGAGTCCCAGCGGGACGACACTTTTCCGATATAAGAAATCGCTGGCTTAGCGTGACACACTTTTACAAATACTCTCACTAAATAGGAAAGGATAAAAAACAAAACAATTACAAGCTCTCGGAAAGGAAAAATTATCAAAAAAAAAGACCCAAAAATTGGGAAAGGAAATGCAGGAAAAGAAAGATTAAAGAGGAGGATACTGACCTACTGAACATCAAAAATCTGCTGCGAGCATCACTCCCAAATCATACTTTTACCTCGCTTGATGTACTTTTTAACATTGAGCCAAAAGGCTACAAAAAGATAAATAATAATGGGTGATCCCATGGCTACGAATGAAGTATAAATAAAATACAACCGCACTCGACCCGAAGCAATTCCCATTTTTCTACCTAAATAACTACAAACACCAAAAGCGGATTTTTCAACTAAGTCTTTAATTTGCTGCATAATTTAATTTTTTGTTATTCTGGTTTTAAAAAATTTAAAATTACATAAACTGTCAGAGACAAACAAAAAACAGGAAAGTATCCTTATTGTTCAAAGGCGTACTGAATAATATTTGCTCCCATCCGTAAGGCTTGCCGGCGCACATCTTCGGGGTCTTTATGAACATCTTGATCTTCCCAACCGTCACCTAAGTCACACTCGTAAGTATAAAAACAAACCAGGCGACCTTCGTGAATAATCCCAAATCCTTGCGCAATTTTATCATCGTGCTTATGGATTTTTGGAAGCCCATTTTTAAACTCAAATTTTTGGTGATAAATAGGATGCTCAAACGGCAATTCCGTAAACTCTTCTTCGGGAAATACTTTTTTCATAGCCGTCCGAACAAATGGATCCATACCGTAATTATCATCAATGTGCAAGAATCCACCTGCCAATAAATAGTACCTCAAATTTTCTGCCTCGGCATCCGAAAAAACCACATTACCATGTCCGGTCATGTGCAAAAAAGAATAGTTAAACAACTCGGCACTCCCTACCTCTACGGTACCGTAATCGGGGTCAAAATTTGTCCCCAGCTCTCGATTACAAAACTCGGCTAAATTAGGCAAAGCAGTAGGATTGGAGTACCAATCCCCTCCCCCATTGTACTTGAGCAAGCCCATTTTTAAGCTAGGTTTTTCCACATTTATAAATGCAAAACAGCATATAATCGGAATCAGGAAAAGTAATTTTTTCATATTTGTAAAATAATTATAAACTCATTATTCTGAGTGCTAAATTTTAAAAAACTTCGATATTTGGATTCTTTTTCGAAAGCGTAGCTACCAGTCCATCCTTATCGGCAGGAGAGATAGAAAGGATGCCACGGCGGTGGTGGATGTCCACTTTGTCTAACGACCACGTCCCGTGATTAATGACGTGTGTACCTTGTTTTTTTATTTTCTTAATATTTTCGATGGGTACTTTCCAAGTGATCGGCCCTGCCTTTTGGATCAACGAATTGCCCAATACTACGGTAAATGTTCCTTCGTATATCCAATAAACAAATCCGATAACCCCCCAGACAACAAGGTGTACCCATATCGGAATTTCTTTTTCTGACGGTAAAAAATACACCGCCGCCACGGTGAATCCCAACGAACCCACGAGCAGGTATTTTACCCAATTATCCTTTTTACAATAAAAAATTTGCTCATCCATGATTTAACATTTCTACGATGTGGCAGGCTATCACTCCAGCCGTTTCGGTGCGCAATCTACTTTTTCCCAAGCTAACCCCTTTGTAGCCATTTTCCAAAGCTAACGCAATTTCTTTTGTTGAAAAATCGCCTTCGGGACCTATCAAAATAGTTGCGTCTGTCAGCGGAGAATATACTTTCTTGAGGTGTTCTAATTTATCATCGTTGCAGTAAGCGATAAATTTATTTGACGCAATTTTATCATTCATAAAATCCTGAAAATCAATTAGTTCATTTAGTTTTGGCAATTTGGCTTTCAGAGATTGCTTCATCGCTGAAAGCAAAATTTTACGCAACCGATCCGTCCGAATTTTCTTTCGCTCGGATCTATCACACAGGATCGGAGTAATCTCTTCAATTCCAATTTCTGTCGCCTTTTCCAAAAACCATTCTAACCGATTGATGTTTTTGGTGGGTGCAATAGCGATGTGCAATTTAAACTTTCTTTCGTTAAACGCAGGGGTACGCCGAAGGATACTCAGCGAACATTGTCTTTTTCCTACCTCCATAATTTCACCTTGATAAAGTCCTCCCTTACCATCTACGAAGTGGAGAACATCCCCTACTTTTTTTCGTAAAACGTGGACATGGCGCGCCTCCTCTTCCGTAAAAGTGGCGATACCGTCGGCGATATTTTCAGTATAAAAAAACTGCATGATTGGATTTCAATGACAATAACTCAATGTCAATAACAATAACTCAATAACAATTTCAATAGCCAATAACTCAATGTCAATTTCAATGACAGTAGCAATGAACAATTTCAATAATAATTCTCTAAATCCAAATATAGCTGCTGCCATAATTATCACTAATTATTTATTGTCATTGAGTTATTGCTATTGTAATTGCATCATTGTCATTGTCATTGTCATTGTCATTGAATTATTGAAATTGACATTGAATCATTGTTATTGAAATTGACATTGAGTTATTGCCATTGAAAATATTACTTTTGCATTCGCTAACAACAAAACCCTTTTTTGTAAGGTTTTAGAGTTTTGTAAATTCGAATTTATCACAAATAAAAAAATATAAATGGGTACTTTGGTAATGGTCGGGCAACTTATTTTGAGTTTGTCCATTTTAATTGTACTGCATGAAGGGGGGCACTTTTTGCCTGCCAAATGGTTTGGGACGCGCGTAGAGAAATTCTATCTTTTCTTTGATCCTGGTTTTTCACTTTTCAAGTACAAAAAAGGCGAGACGGAATACGGAATCGGATGGTTGCCCTTTGGTGGTTACGTCAAAATTTCGGGGATGATTGATGAGAGTTTTGATACTGAACAAATGGAACAAGAACCCCAACCGTGGGAATTTAGGAGTAAGCCCGCTTGGCAGAGATTGATTATTATGTTGGGAGGTGTTACTGTCAATTTTATTTTGGGACTACTTATCTTTATTGGTATCCTTTTTTACTTCGGCGAAGAGTATATCCCGAATGAAAATGTAGTGCACGGGATTTGGGTAGATTCCATCGGGCTTGAACTAGGCTTACAGGACGGAGATAAGATTTTAAAAATAGGGGACGCTCCCTTTGAGAAATTCAATCAAGGTCTGTTCAGAAAAGAGATCATCGTAAACGCAGCGGACAACCTGACTATCGAAAGAGATGGGCAAAGACAAAAACTTGACCTTCCCGAAGATGTCGCCTCCATTGTAAGTAGTAAAGCCAATCGGGGCTATCCGATCTTTCAAGAGCGGTTTCATTTTATTGTTAACAGAACTCAAAAAGGAAGACCTGCTGAAAAAGCTGGCTTGCTACCAGATGACAGAGTGGTTGGCATCAATGGCAAGAATACCCCGTTTGCGGATCAAATAAAAAAAGAACTTCAAAATTCTAAGGAAGAAGAAATCACATTGAATGTAATAAGAGACGGCGCAGAAAAAGATTTTACATTAACTACCTCGGAAGACGGCTTAATCGGAGTAGAATTGAAAAGTTCGTACCAGCTTCTGGGGACTAAGAAAATTGAATATGGTTTTGCGGAATCTATTCCTCTGGGTATCAAGAAAGGTTGGAGTGCGCTTACAGATCAAGCTAAAGCAATAGGTAAAATGATTACTCGGAAAATCAGCGCAAAAGATAACTTGGGAAGTGTGTTCACTATCGCCAAGGCATATGGTCCAGTTTGGGATTGGGAAAAATTTTGGACATTGACAGGGACACTTTCCTTGCTCCTAGCATTTTTGAATTTGCTCCCCATTCCAGCATTGGATGGCGGTCACGTCATGTTTTTGTTGTACGAAGTGATTAGTGGTAGGAAGCCTAATGACAAATTCTTAGAATATGCGACCATAGCTGGATTTATCCTTTTAGTCATTTTGATGATTTCCATTTTAGGATTAGACATTTGGAATAATTTTATTCGAGAATAGAAGCCAATTTTGAATTACGAATTTTGAGTTTTGAATGATGAATTATTTTGAGTTTTTTGAAATACCCGTAAGTTTTCAGCCAGATGAGGCACAGCTCAAGCGTTCTTTTTACGTCAATAGTAAAAAGTATCATCCTGATTTTTACACCCTTGAGTCGGAGGAAAAGCAAATGGAAGTTTTAGAGCTTTCTACCCTCAACAATGAGGCTTACAAAACGCTTTCGGATTTCGATAAGCGAATGAAATACATCCTTGATCTCAAAGGGGCATTAGCAGAGGAAGGGAAAAATCAAATTCCCCAAGATTTCCTAATGGACATGATGGACATCAACGAAAATTTGATGGAACTAGAATTTGACTTTGATGAAAAGAAATACCAGCAAGTCAAAGCTGAACTACAAGCTATGGAAGCCTCCATGCTAGCAGAGGTTCAGCCTCACCTTGAAAGCTACGATGACAACGCCGCCAACGAAACGGAGCTAAATGCTATAAAAAATTATTACTTGAAAAAACGGTATATTTTGCGTATTCAGGAAAATTTAAATAAATTTGCGACGCTTTGAAAGGAAGCAAATATTGAATGAATTATTCAATTAATTTTGAAGTCTCTACCTATTATTCATCATTAATTATTCATTCTTCATTAAAACGCCGACGTGGCGGAATTGGTAGACGCGCTGGATTCAAAATCCAGTTCTGGCAACAGAGTGTGGGTTCGATTCCCACCGTCGGTACTAACATAAAAGCCTGTAAATCAACGATTTACGGGCTTTTTTATTTCAACTTAAAGAATTGAGACAAGTTAAAGGTATTTCATTTGGATTGATTAAAAAATGATTCTAATCGCACCAAAGACCTTAAACTCATACTTACTTACAAACTGATTCACGATTGATATATGATTTTAAATCATTTTACTAGTCTTACTTCCTAACTCTAGATGTTCATAATTTTTTATCTTCCTACTATGATCTTGTCTATGCAAGTATTATCTTTAGGCACTCATAATACAGAAAATAGTACACAGGTGAACTTACCTATTTTAGGTATCATATTCATTCCCCAAGTGCTGAAAGAATTTACCCAATCATTTCTATTCCTAAAAATACGTCTTCAAGTCGATTGAATTTACTTGGCTAAAATCAATTGTCAAATCTATTTTGAGCATTCAGTTCATACTTTTTGTTTCGATCTGTGATATTAATTGCTCATCAGATGGTGGAGTATTTACATTAAAACTTCAAAATGATTTCAACCAACAAACAGTAAAAATTATGTACACCTACAAAAAATCAGCAAGTATTAATGCCTCAAAGTTTAAATATTTAGGTATCACATCACTTTTGTTAGTTTTCTTACTAGATGCTAGTTTAAGTTTTGCACAAAACCTTTCTTCAACTGATAAACGAGAGGTCAATCGTCGAGCATATGAGCAAAAAATAATGGCTCGATATAAAAATG
>JBCCJE010000194.1:0-8036 GCA_039027925.1 Bacteroidota bacterium | reverse complement strand
TGTTTTTTTTCTGATTTTTTTAATAGGAAAATTCTCGTACGAAAGGTAACCTTTCCTCCTCTTATGCTATTTGATATTGATTATAAAAAAATCCCCAAGATGTTTTTCAAAAAAAATTAAAAAATCAAATATCATGAAGAAGATTGCATGTAGAGTCTTATCTATTTCGATACTTTTGCTTGTTTTTAATACCAGTTGTAAAAAAGAGGACGTGACGACTAATGATCCTCAAACATTTCAAGAAGTCATTGACAACGCTGGTGCAATGCCCGATCCTACAGAAAGCGAAACCTCTGAAACGCTAGGTACAACTACGGAAATGATTGATGGTCAAAATTGGACGTGTACCACCGAGCAACAATCTATCGAAACTGTGGGAGGCGGTAACGAAGGTTTTCCACTTTTCTCTCCTAACTCAGATGTGATTTATCCTGGGAATTTGTTACAAGGAAATTCTCTGAATCTAGGGACTCCAAAAATTATTGCAGTTGAACGAGCAGGTGGAACAATCTCAACCGATGTACTTGATGGAAATATCGAACCTGAAAGATATGTAGAAGCTATAAAAAAGAGTTCTGTGATTACTGCTATCAATCAAATCATTGATGGAAGCACAGGAGTTCTTCCCGCTAATTTTTATATGAAAGTAAAGAATATCCAAAGTCGGGAGCAACTTGCTCTAGAGTTAGGTGTAGATGTGAATTCTTCATTCGTTGACATTGAATCCAAATTGGGTTATAGTTCGGATACTCAAAAAAATACATTCATGGTGAATTTGAATCAGACATTTTATACCATGAGTTATGATATTCCGACTTCATTGGATCAAATTTTTGCCCCATCTGTTACTCCTGATGATTTAGGTAGATATGTCGGAGAAGGTAATCCTGCGACTTATATTTCTTCAGTTACTTACGGACGTATTTTTTACATGCTGATTGAGTCCACTTCTTCAAGAACTGAAATGGATGCAGCGATCAATGCTTCCTTCAATGGAGTAACTACTGACGTAGAAGTAGATATGAAAACAAACTATGTTGCAGAATTAGATGAGTTAAGTATTACTGTTTTTGCCTACGGAGGTGAGGCTAGTTCCTCTTTGATGACAGTAGGTAAAACTCAATTGGATGAATTAGCAACACTCTTAGCGGAAGGGTCTGATATCAGAGCGGGCAAACCCATTTCCTACGTAGTGCGAAGTGCGTATGATAATCAAATCGTTGCAACCCAATTAGCTACTACCTATGATGTAACTAATTGTGTGATTTCAGGAGCAGGAAGTCCACCTCCTTACACCGAGCATTGGACAGGAGAAATAGTTTCGCAAATGGGACCCGTAGGAGCAGCATTTAAAACAGGAGGAAGTGAAACAGAATTTGTTTTAGTGAGTGAAGATGGTACACAATTTTTAAGAAGTGACCTAGGGACTTTAGAAGGAACATTTTCTATCAATGAAATGTTTGATTCTCCATTTCCAATAGAAACAATTGGAGCAGCTCGAAGAGTTAATGGCTATAATCAGCCACATCCGTATCGTTTTCAATTTTATGATAAAAGCGGATTCCAAAATGTAATGTACAATCCATTCGATAATACTTGGGGAAGTGTGAATACTGGAGCAACAGCTCCATTTGATGGAGTAGGAATAGGTGCCTTCACTTCTAAATCTGCTACTGCTTCTGATATGTATTTCTTTAATAAAGAAGGAAATAAGTGGACAGTTTTTAATTCAAATACGCCAGGTAATTCGCGTGATTTGTGGGAATGGGGGGCTAGTATAGGAAGTTCACAGTCCGATCCTTTATTGGTTTTTAATATCGGAGCTGCAACAGGTTACACATCTGGGTCAGGTAATATTTTTTATATCTTATTCGATAAAGGTGGAACTCGATATCAGATATATGGAAGAGGGTTCGCTCCTGTGACGTCGAGTAATCCTAATGGAATTGGTACAATAGGTCCATTTGATTTATAAAAATAGTATGTAAGTTTGATATGACCCTAGCTTATCGTTTTGATAAGCTAGGGTTTATTTGTAAAAATATTGTTATAATTTTTGTGATGTTATAGTTGTACCTTAGTTTAAATAATTGCAACAGACTTATGAAAAATCTAATTCTTATTTTTTCCCTTCTTTTTTCTTTTTCAAAAATAAGTCATGCTCAAGATGCTCAAAAGGTAGATAGCCTTTTGACGATTTATAATGACTCAAATTCTGCTGATACTTTAAAAATGAAAGTACTCAATCAGTTATTTTCTGCTCATTTATACTACGATCAGGAAAAAGCAAATAATTATTTAAGCAAGTTTTATGATCTGGCCAGAGAAATTGGAAACGATTCTGACCTAGCCAGTTATTTTGGAAATAAGGGAATTTTGTTTGACATAATGGGGCAAATAGATTCCTCAAGAATTTATTACAAAAAAGCAATAAATATATTTGAGAAAAATGGCAATAGGACCAAACTCACCTTAGTAAGATTTAATCTTGGGATGATTGAACATGGTGTAGATAATTATCAGGCAGCCATTAATTTGATGGAAAAAAATGTCTTACCTGAATCTCAAATTTCCGAAGAAAATGCTCCAAGTCAGGCGATGTCCTATGGTCTATTGGGTAGAGTTTATAGCGAAATGGGATATTATCAACTTGCTTTAGAAAATGCTTTGACTGCGCTAAGAATTGTAGAAACTACTGGAGATGAATTAAGACAAGCGGACGCACTTAGAGATTTGGCTCAAGTCGAAAGTTTTTTAGCGCATTATCAAAAATCCATTGATTATAATTTACAAGCGATTGCACTTTATAAAAAGCATGATGATAGATACTTTCTGGCAGGAGCGAAAAATGTTATTGGCTCAACTTACTTTGTCATAAAAGATTATAAAAGTGCGCTAAGAGCTCATGAAGAAGCTCTTTCGCTGGCGCAGGAAATGGGGTCAGTAGATGCGGAAACATCTGCACTTCTTAATTTGGGAAAAGTAAATATGGAACAAGGGAATTTTGAACTTGCGCAGAAATATCTAGAGGATGCTTTAACGATTTTTGAGAAGAATCAGTCTATTGCAAGACTCCATGAAACTAATTTTCAGTTTGGAAATTTGTATGCAAAATTTGGTCAACCATCAAAAGCACTTATTTATTTTAATCAATTAGTTGCTGACGCAGATAGTATTCAAGAGAATCATCTTTTGCAAGATATTTATTTTGAAAGGGCGCAAACTTACGAGGACATGGGTAATTATAAATTAGCATTATCGGATTATAAAAAATTCCATAGTTTAAGTGATTCAATTTATGATGCGAAAAAAATTATGGCAATCGAAGAGTTGCGAACCATTCATGATCTTGAACAAAAAGAAAAAGAAATTACACTCCTTGCGAAAAATGCAGAACTTGAAAAAGTTAAAAGTACCCGTTTGTGGATTTCGCTAGCTGCTGTAATTGGAATTGGAAGTATATTGTTATATGCTCAATGGCTAAGAAGACGAAAAGAGAAAGAGATTGAAAATGAAAAGCAGAAAGTGGCGGAATTGGAAAATCAAAAATTGAATTATGAACTTAATTTTAAGAAACAAGAACTCACTTCCAAAGTATTGCAACTCTGCCGAAAAAACGAATTTTTACAATCCCTTGAAAAAGAAGTCAAAGAATTCAAATCGGAATCAGAAGGAACAGAAAGACATCGCTTGGAAAAACTGAGTCGTAAGATAAATCGAGATATAGAAGCAGATACGGACTGGGAGCAATTTTTAAAATCCTTTGAATCCGTTCATCCTGATTTTAAAAAATTAGTTGTACAAAAGCATCCTGATTTAACTTCCAACGAAATGCGAATTGCCTATTTAATGTACATGAATTTGGATTCTAAAAACATCGCAAGCTTACTCAATATCACTTCGGAAGGAGTGAAAAAAGCAAGACAAAGAATGCGAAAAAAATTAAATATTGATTCTTCCGTAAGGCTACAAGATTATTTTATGAGTTTTGGAATTCCGCATGTAAGTACTTAAAAGAATCATGATTTTATTTTTATCTAAATAAAAAGCCTGTTTGAAATTTTATTTTTGAATAGGCTTTTTTGTTGAAAAAGTAAAATAGAGATTACATTGATTTTATTGCAATTATCTTATATGTGTCCTCTCTTAAAATATGAAAATTGATTGTAAGTGGTTGATTATCAATTTTTTAAATTATTGTTTCTCAAAGCTTGTCCTACCTTTTTTTTTAAAATAATAATCTTTTTTTATGCTGTCCCCCCTCTGTCCCCCTATGATTTTTGATTTCTACTTGTGTTTCCCCTCATCTTTGATTTGACAATTAGCTAAACGTCAATTCGAACATTTACTTCATACACGCTTGAAAATCAAGTGAAACATTTTTTCAAAAAAAATTAAAAAATAAAATATCATGAAAAAGTTTGCAATAAGGTTTTTAACTTTTATTTCCATTTTTATTCTTTCTATTACGAGCTGTAAAAAAGAAGCTCCAATCGATAATCTTGGAGAAAATCCTACTGGGCAAACCTTTGCCGAAGTCATTGCAACAGGAGGAAATTTTTCCCAACCAACAGTCAATACAAGTACAGATACTACAGAAGTTCAAAACAATCTGCCAATCAGTAATGGTACGTTCAACTGTACAACCGTAACATATAGTGTTGACGCTGCGGGAGGTGGGGATTCAGGTTTTCCATTATTTAATCCAGGTGCAGATGTGATCTACCCTGGAAGTATGCTTCAAGGAAATTCATTGCACAAAGCAACACCAAATCCGATAGTAGTAGAACGAGCAGGAGGTACTATTTCGACAAATATATTAGATGGAAATTTGCAATCCTTTTTTGAAGTGGATGAAGTAACTAAAAGTTCAATCACAAATGGAATGAATAATATTATCGCTAATTCAAATGGTTCTATTCCTTCCAATTTTGATATGACCGTTGTAAATATTCAAAGTCGGGAGCAATTCGCTTTAGCCTTAGGATTAGATGTGAATACTGCATTTGTAGATGTTGAATCTAAATTTAATTATAGTTCCGAGACTGAGAAGAGTTCATTTTTAGTCAGTCTAAATCAAGAGTACTATACAATGACTTTTGATTTGCCAACTTCCTTAGATAAACTTTTTGCTCCTTCTGTTACACCCGAACAATTAGCCAACTACGTGGGCGAAAGCAATCCAGCTACTTATATTTCAAGTGTGACTTATGGACGAATTTTTTACATGTTAATTGAATCCACTTCTTCTGAAACAGAATTAAGAGTAGCGATTGACGGTGCATTTTCAGGAGTAGTTGCAGATGTAGACGCCGAATTAGAAATTGATTATTTCAGTAGTTTAGATAATGTAACTTATAGTGTTTTTGCTTACGGTAGAGAGGCCGGACCTACCTTCGAGTTAGTTGGTGAAACTAATATGGAAAAATTAAGAAATGGCTTAAAAGAAAGTACATCTTTAGGTTCTGGAAAACCACTTTCCTATGTTGTTCGTAATGTAAAAGATAACCAAATCGTTGCTACTCAACTAGCTACTCAATACGATGTAGTGGAGTGTGAACAGATTTCAAATGTAGGTACATTGCCAGCAATTGTTCATTGGACTGGGCATCCTGCCATTGCAGAACTTGGTCCTATCACAGCTGCCTATGCTAATAGTGACGACCATTTTATTCTTATAAATGAGCAAGGTGATTGGGTTAGGAGTACGATAAATGGACAAGGAGAAGGAGTCTTAGAGGGACCATTTCCTTGGGGTGACGATTTGCCATTTTCTACTGTAGGGGCTACCTGTAGATTGGAAGGTCCAGGTGAAAAATTATATGTGTTTAATGGATTAGGGAACAAGTACGCTAGTCTAGATGCAAGTGGGAATTGGGGTCAAGTATTTGATATTGGTGATTACTTAAATGGTGACTGTCCTTTTATTAACGTCGGAGTAGGCGCTTTAGCCTATGCTGGAACTACAATCGCTTCATGGGGTCCTTCTCATTATATGTTTAATAAGCCAGGGACGCATAACACCTATGCATCTTGGCAGCCCGTTCATCAAGGAGGAACTAGCCACTTTGCAGAAGTATGGGAAGCAGATGATTCTTTTGAAATACAAGGAAAAATAAATGGGGTGGGAGCTAGTATCGGATTTCAAAATGGCGCTGGGCATTATGTTTATATCTTGTTCAACTTAGCTGGAACGGAATACGGGGTCTGGGGAGATTTTGGAACTGGAACTGGAGGTGAGTTCAGAGGACCTTTTAGCTTGTAATTTTTTTTGAAAAAAGGCATGGGGCTGGATTTATTTGGTCCTGTGTTTTTTTGAATTGATCGTTTAGTCTTTCCAGATTTTCAAAATCTGGGAAGACTATTTTGTTACACTTAATCATTTGTAGTTTAAGTGTTATTTTTTTGAAAAGCTAAAAACTCTTTTTCAAATATTTCAAACAATATCTTTACATTTTCTCCTTCTAGTTCAAATTCTATTTTATTACCCAACCTCCCCAGCCGATGTGTCATAAATTCTCGCCAATGAAAGTTTTCCAAAATAGAATCTTTAACGTCAGAATGAATGGAACAAGTTAACTCCTTTTCGCTTTTCTGCTTAGATTGAAAACTGATTTCATTTTTTAAATTAAAAATAGAAAACCCACCATATCGATTTATGATACCATTAGATTTCTTTTCTTCCCAACGATTACCTTGATTGATATCAAATAGGATGAGGTATTGGTCAGAAGGCATTTTTTGTCTTTCTGCCCAAGTCTTGATTCTTTGTTTTGCCCAAGTTGCTTTCATTTCAAAATAATCTACCTCTTCATATTCTGGAGTAATGGCACGTAATCTTTCGTATTCACCATCGTGTTCCGTACATCTAGGCATATTGATATGATAGACACAAAACCCAATCTGATGAGCAGATGATTTTAGTTTTTCCCAAGATGATGTTGGTGTGATTTTTTTTGGATGCGCACAAGTAAAGCAAAGAAGAAAAGAGAGGAAGATGAGTTTAATTTTCATAGTGAACTGTTATATAATTTGGATTTGTTTCATAATGAAGATATAGGGCTTTGGATACATCGCTTAGGCTAAATAGTAAAAGGATTAATATTCTATCCTGATAAAATTAAATCTAATCGAAAAACTGTCTGATATTTTCCTCCCTTCCAAACTTTCTCCTATAATTGCTAGAGTAAAATATAGCTTATGGAAAACTTCACCATACCATTCGAACCGACTATTTGGAATGTTCCGATCAATGTTCATTTGGTATTGGAGTACCTAGCCTTTTTTATTGCCTTTCGGTATTACGTCATTTTAAGAAGAAAAAGTCAAGATCACATTTCGAACGATAATAGATTATCCATAATCGTAGGGGCGGTGTTTGGAGCATTGTTTGGTTCACGATTGATGGGATTTTTAGAAAATCCAATTGCACCCATAGAAAGTATTGTTTACCTCATGAATGTAAAGACAATCATGGGAGGACTCTTTGGAGGATTGCTTGGAGTGGAATGGGCGAAGAAGGTAATTGGTGAGAAAAAATCTTCTGGTGACTTATTTACTTTACCAATCATTGTTGGAATTTTTATTGGTCGGATTGGATGTTTTCTTTCTGGAGTAAATGAATTTACATACGGAAGTGCTACTGATTTTTTTATGGGAATGGATTTGGGCGATGGTGTAGTGAGACATCCCATAGCTCTGTATGAGTTGTTCTTTTTAGTTGTTCTTTTTCTAATTTTAAAAAAAGAATACCATTGGAAGCGATTACCAAATGGATATCTGTTTCAAATTTTTATGGTGACTTATTTTGGCTTTCGATTCTTTATTGAATTTTTAAAACCCAATACTTTTTTCATTTTTGGATTAAGTAGTATTCAATGGTTGTGTGTAGTTTGTTGGATATATTATAGAAAGTTGTTTTTTATGAACTGTGTTAAAATGCAAGCAAAAAGGTGAAAAGTTTTACTTTTTAGTTTGTTGTTTAATAAAGTATTCGTTGTCAAAAGTTCTACTGAACTTCACACAAGCAAAAAATT